>QMMZ01000158.1 GCA_003647525.1 Deltaproteobacteria bacterium
AACCGTGAACCGTGAACCGTGAACCGTAAACCGTTATCAAAGGAGATAAAAATGTTTACTGCAATTGCGATAATAATACTTGTTGTTTTTTTCCTGACCTCGGCAATACGGATATTGAATGAGTATGAACGCGGGGTGATATTCAGGCTGGGGCGTGTAATAAAGGCAAAAGGACCGGGGCTGATAATATTGATTCCGGTTATCGATAAAATGCTGAAAGTAAGCATGCGTCTTGTAGCCATGGATGTAGATCCTCAGGACGTTATTACAAAGGATAATGTTTCTGTAAAGGTGAATGCGGTCATCTATTTCAGGGTAATTGATCCGATAAAAGCCATAGTTGAGGTTGAAAACTATAATTATGCAATGTCCCAGCTTGCACAGACAACCTTAAGAAGTGTGTGCGGCCAGGCAGAGCTGGATGAACTTTTATCTGCAAGGGAAAAAATAAATTCGCAATTACAGGAAATACTCGATACTCATACAGATCCATGGGGAATAAAGGTTGCAACAGTTGAGCTTAAACACATTGATTTGCCTCAGGAAATGCAGAGGTCAATGGCCAAACAGGCTGAGGCTGAGAGAGAACGTCGTGCTAAAGTTATCAATGCTGATGGCGAATATCAGGCAGCAGCAAAGCTTGCTGAGGCAGCGGAAATAATTGAAAAAAACCCTATGGCTTTACAACTGAGATATCTCCAGACAATGCGGGAGATGTCGGCAGAGCAAAATTCGACAGTCATATTTCCATTTCCCATAGATCTTTTCAGGCCGCTGTTTAAACTTATGAATAATGAAGAAAGCGGTGCTCAGAGGTTAGAAAACAGGGATTAGGGATCAGAAAGCAGGGATCAGGGGCCGGGGAACAGGGATTAGAAAACAGGGATTGCAAGGATTTAGAAAGACGGAAAATATATCAAGTCCAGACCTCGGAAATCATAGATTGAATAGCAATGCGGAAAGCCTTATTATAGGGTATCCCCTACACCGGCAATCAGAAGGTTCATCTTGATAAGCAAGGATATGTCAAAATTGGTGAGATTAGATGCCCGCCTGGCGTGGGTTTTCATAAAAATCATTGCCCTTGTCATCTATTATTATAAACGCAGGAAAATTCCTGACGGTAATCAAAAAGACAGCTTCCATGCCAAGCTCAGGATACTCAATGGTTTCAATGTGTTTAATGCATTCTTTGCCCAGCCTGGCTGCGGTCCCACCAATACAGCCAAGGTAAAAACCTCCATGTTTTTTACAGGATTCCGTCACAATTCCGGAACGGTTTCCTTTTGCCAGCATAACCAAAGAACCCCCATGCTCCTGAAAAAGCGGTACATAGGAATCCATGCGCCCCGATGTAGTGGGTCCAAAGGAACCGGAAGGATAGCCTTCAGGAGTCTTTGCCGGACCTGCATAATAAACAATATGTTTCTTGAAATATTCAGGAATGCCCTGACCTGTTTCAATTCGTTCCTTGATTTTTGCGTGGGCTATATCCCTTGCAACAACAAGCTTGCCTGTAAGCAAGAGGCGTGTTGAAACAGGATATTTGTTTAAAATGCTGCGTATCTCATCCATTGATTTATTCAAATCAATATTAACCGCATTATGGTTTGTCCAGGTGGGCTTCGGCAAATATCTTTCCGGATCAGTTTCAAGCCTTTCCAGAAAAATTCCTCCTTTTGTAATTTTCGCCTTAATATTTCTGTCAGCACTGCAACTAACACCGAGACCAATCGGGCAGGATGCTCCGTGACGCGGAAGGCGTATCACCCTTATGTCATGGCAAAAATACTTGCCTCCGAATTGTGCTCCTATGCCAAGGCTGCAAGATATCTCAAGCAACTCGGATTCAAGTTCATGATCTCTGAATGCCCGCCCAAATTCGTTTCCTTTACAAGAAAGACTGTCAAGATATCCTGCTGAAGCAAGTTTCACTGTCTTCAGGTTCGCTTCAGCAGAAGTTCCCCCCACTACAAAAACAAGATGATAAGGCGGACATGCTGAAGTGCCAAGAGACTTCATCTTATTTTTCATGAAGCTTATAAGTCTTTCTGAACTCAAAATGGCTTTTGTTTCCTGGTAAAGACAGGTCTTATTGGCAGAGCCACCTCCTTTTGCAATAAAAAGAAAATTATATTCATCTCCCTGTGTTGCATACAGCTCAATTTGTGCGGGAAGATTGCAACCTGTATTTTTTTCATCATACATGGTTAAGGGAGCTAATTGTGAATAACGAAGATTGTTTTTTGTATAAGCATTAAAAACACCCCTTGAGAGAGCCTCTTCATCGGAAAAGTTTGTCCAGACCTGCTGCCCCTTTTTACCTGTTATAATAGCTGTTCCTGTGTCCTGGCACAAAGGGAATATACCTTCTGCAGAAATAACCGCATTTTTCAGCATCTCAAGCGCAACATATCTGTCGTTATCAGAACTCTCCGGGTCATCAACAATATTTGCCAGCAGTTTCAGGTGGGACGGCCTCAGCAGAAAGGATATATCTCTAAACGCCTGCTCGGCAAGAAGAGTAAGCCCTTCCGGGTCAATTTTTACTATATCCGGGCCTTCAAAGGATTTCGAAATAACATGCTCCTGAGTTAACAGGCGATATTCCGTATAATCATCTTCAAGAGGAAACATATCCTGATATGAAAATTCTGCCATTAAAAGACCTTTTTAAATAATACTTAACCACGGATTTTCACGGAATTACACTGAACTATAAAAACACTTTTCTCATTTACTTATTGTTTGCAATTTTCAGTGAAACTCTGTGTCGTTCCGTGGTGAACTCATACAATTAATGATTCTTCAATCTCGTCAAGAAATCTGCTTCGGAGGTTTGATTGTCCCTTTCGGTAGCCGGCATGACTTAAAAACAAATAGTTTTCCGCTCTTGTCATCGCCACGTACATAAGTCTGCGTTCCTCGTGAAGACCCATTTCCGTATCCATGGCTTTCCAGTGAGGAAAAAGCTGTTCTTCACATGCAACCACAAAGACCACCCTGTATTCCAGCCCCTTGGAAGCATGTATGGTTGACAGAATTACTCCGCTTTTTTTATCTTCTTCATCTTCTTTGTCCTCCTTAACCAGAGCAGCTTCTTCAAGATATTCTACGATTGTATCTTTCTGGGAAGCTGAATAAATAAGCTGGTCAATATTCTCCTCTCTTGAGGTATAATCCATGGAATTGGCTTTGGAATAATGCTTAATATAATCCATATAGTTAACTTTTGACAATATCGCGTTGATTGCAGCATCAGGTTTCATGTCCTTAATATCATCAAGCAACCTGATTACCTCACTGAGAGAATTATATATTTGGGGAGCCATAAGCTTTTCTCTAAGAGCATTGCGCGCTGCATCCTGAAGGCTCATTTCCCCTGTTTTTATCTGAGCGATTTTATTGATAGCTACCGGGCCGATCCCACGTTTGGGAATATTTACAATCCGCTCAAAGGATGCATCATCTTTTTCAAAAACCGCTGCAGCAAGATAGCAGTTTATATCCATAATCTCTTTACGTTCAAAAAATCCCTTTCCACCTAACATTCGGTACGGAATTCCAAAAGATCTGAATGCCTTCTCAAAGGAAAGAGAGCAAAATTTAGTCCGATATAAAACAACTATTTTACTATAAGCAAGACCCTTTTCGCAAAGCGATTTGATCTTTACGGCGACCCAATCAGCCTCTTCCTTATCATTGAAAAAATCATAAAGCTCAACCAGTCCCCCGTGCTTGTCGGAAAAGCACTTTTTTTCCATCTTGTGGTCGTTATGTCCGATCAGATCATTTGCCGTCCGAACAATCTCATCCGCAGAACGATAGTTCTGTTCCAGCCTGAAAACACGTGCCTGTTTGTATTTTTGGGGAAACGAGAGGAAATGATTCATATTGCTTCCCCTGAATGAATAAATAGCCTGCCAGTCATCACCTACACAAAAGAGGTTGCCGTTTCGAAGCAACAGTCCCGTAAGATCCTCCTGAAGATTATTGGTGTCCTGATATTCATCCACAAGAATAAACTGGAAAATTTTTCTGTACTGCTTGCGCACATTTTTGTGATCCCTAAGCAAATTGCGTGTCAAAAGCAAAATATTATCAAAATCAACCGCATTATTTGATTTCAGTTCTTTTTCGTAAAGATTAAAAACATCAAGTAATTTGATACGGAATGCGTAAAGCTTATTGTCAAGATCATCAAAAGGATTGCCTGAGTTTTTTGCACTGGAAATCTGAGCTAAAACAGGTTGGACATATTTTTTGTCAAAATTCATTTTTCCGACAATAATATCCTTGAGTATCTTTTGCTGCTGGTATCCTGCGTAGATCTGTAGAGGAGTATTATATCCAAGCAGGGAGCAATGTTTTTTCAAGATTTTAAAACATGCTGAGTGAAATGTTCGAACCCATGGAAAACGCATCAATGGCATTCCTGTCATGCTAACAAGACGGCTCTTCATCTCACCGGCAGCCTTATTGGTAAATGTAATCGCAAGAATGCGTTCAGGATCATAGCCATTTGAAACAAGATGGGCTATCTTGGAAGTTAATGTCCGGGTTTTGCCCGAGCCTGCACCGGCTACAACCAAAGACGGTGTCCCAATATATTCTACAGCATCTTTTTGTTGGTCTGACAGTTGCATAATTTTCCTATATATTAGAAAGTTACAAACTCATTTTAGCTTCTTCCTGCCGTTTTTATTCCTATTGCTGAACCTTGGGGCAATGGGTGTACTTAGGGGACAAAAGAAAATCCTTGAAAATCCGTCATGAATTGCCCCCATCCTTGTTCAAAGTTGCTTTTACAAGATTGTTAAAGTTTGCTGTGGCCACGCAGATACAGGTATCGGCAGCTCCATAATACACCTTGATCTCTCCTGTATCTTCTACAACAGCGCCGCATGCGAAAACCACGTTGCCGACATCTCCGATTCTTTCGTAATCCTCTCTCGGCGACAGTATCGGCTTGTCGCATCTGGCAACCACTTTGTGGGGCTGTTTAAGATCCAGCAGAACAGTGCCGATTCTGTATATGGGACCGGCTACAGTCTTTTTTACACCGTGATAGATCTCAAGCCAGCCATACTCTGTTTTTATCGGCGGTACCGAGGCGCCGATACGAAAGCTGTCCCACATGCCCGGTCGTGGTGTCATCAAAAGCTCAGATTTTCCCCAGTCAACCAGATTTTTTGAATACGATACCCACATGCTGCCCACGTCTTTCCCGGTTGGCCGGTCAAGGCGCACATACTCTCCATTAATCTTTTCAGGAAAAAGTATCCCGTCCTTGTTGCCGGGTTCGGAGACAAGGGCAATACGCTGGTAATGGTGAAAGTCATTAGTTTTTGCAAGGGCAATTCGTGTGCCGTACTTTGAATATGCGGTGTACATGACATAATAGACACCATTGATTGCAGTAATCCGCGGGTCTTCGATACCACGGGTTTCATACTTTGCAAATGGCCCTCTGCGCGCTGGTGTCATGACCGGCTTGTTTTCAACCGTGAAATGCAGCCCGTCTTTGCTGCGGGCAAGGGCAAAAACCGAATATCCCTGCTGCGCCTCGACTCTCAGAAGATGAAAATATTCGTCCCCTTTTTTTATTACTGCACCATTAAAGACCGTATTACATCTGAACGGAATATCATAGAGGGTAATGATGGGATTATCTTTGAACCTGCTGAGGACTTCTGCTCTATTGGCAAAACGTTTAACCGTCAGAACCCCCCCTTGCTTCCGGCCCACTCTTTTTCGATCTTATCAATGGTTGTTGTCCCGAGA
>QMMZ01000159.1 GCA_003647525.1 Deltaproteobacteria bacterium
TTAAAAAGAGAAATCGGTTTTTTTTCGGCAACTATTCTGGTGATAGCCAATATGGTAGGCACCGGCATATTTACCACTTCGGGTTTTATTATGGAAGAACTCGGCAATGCTCAGGCAATGCTTTTGTGCTGGCTTGTCGGTGGCGTTTTTGCCCTGTGTGGAGCGCTTTGTTACGGAGAGCTGGGCGCCATGTTCCCCAGAGCTGGCGGAGAATATGTCTTTTTGAGAGAAAGCTTTGGCAAAGGCATGGGCTTTCTTTCGGGCTGGATATCTTTGATTGTCGGGTTTTCAGCCCCTATTGCAGCAGCATCAATTGCCTTTGCCACATATTTTTTCCGCATCCTGCCGGCTTCGTTCAGCGCAAAATTCACTACTCCTTTCCTGGAAATCGGTATTCTTGTAATATCCCCGATTACCATACTGGCAACAACTGTTATCATTATATTTTCGCTGATTCATTATCACAGCGTTTTTTTAGGCGCCAGAGTGCAAAACAGCCTGACTGTGTTCAAGATAGGTCTTATTATTGTGTTTGTTACGGCAGGTTTCTGCATGGGTCATGGCTCAACAGAAAATTTCTCCAAAGGCCTGGAGATAAGTTTGATTTTCCAGGACAAATTTGCCATCTCACTGATATTTATCACATTTGCCTACAGCGGATGGAATGCTGCCGCTTATCTTGGAGGTGAGATAAAAAATCCTACTAGAAATATTCCGCTTGCTCTTTTTACCGGCACAGCTCTGGTAGTCTGTTTATATCTTCTTTTAAATATCGTCTATATCTATGCACTTTCGCCGGGCGAGATGAGCGGGGTGCTTGAAGTCGGAACAAAATCCGCTGTTTCTCTGTTTGGCGATAATATCAGCAGATATTTCAGCGGAGCTATTGCTCTGGGCATTCTATCGGTTCTAAGCGCTATGATTATGACCGGACCAAGGGTCTATTATGCTATGGCAAGGGACAGTGTTTTTTTTAAGCTTTTCGGCAAGGTCAATGCCCTTCACCATACGCCTGTATTTGCCATCTTACTGCAAGCGGTTATTGCCATTATCATGGTTATCACCGCATCCTTTGATAAGCTTCTTTTATATATCGGCTTTACGCTTTCGCTGTGTGCCATGTTGACTGTAGTCGGAATGATGCTCCTCAGGATAACAAAGCCTGATCTAAAGCGTAGTTATAAAACATTCGGATATCCTGCGACTCCATTGCTTTTTATCCTGGGCAATTTATGGATTATCTATTTTTGCATAAAAAGCAGGCCGATTACCTCGTTGTTTGGATTAGGAACCATAGGATTAGGTGTTTTGTTTTACACATATTTTAAGAGAAAAAACAGGATTGCCGGAAAGAATGATTCAGCATAAAAGCAGGCAGGTTTTGATCCAAAAAGGGAAAAGGAATTTATAATGATAGAAATTCGTGGAAGACAAATAGAAACATGGTCAAAGATTTTGGTATTTACGATTTTTTTTACACTGATTTTTTTCCAGATGTGCGGCGCAAGTCATGCTTTAAATGAAAAAGGGAAACCTGAACTCTACTTAGTGAGCGTTGGGGTCGGCGATCCTGACCTGATCACCCTGCGGGCAATAGATACAATAAAGAGATCGGATGTGATTGTATGCCGAGAAAAGACAAAGGAGAGATTTGCAGAATACCTTAAGGGAAAAGAATTTTTAGACATTTCCTTGAGCGGCTGGCGGACTTACGGAAGAGATTGTTCCAGGATAGAGGATAAAGAGAAAAGGATAACTTGCGAACAAAACAGGCAAAAACGGGCACAACTAATTTCCGGTATCCGTTCCGCGATTGCTGCAGGAAAAACTGTTGCAGTATTAGGCAACGGCGATCTTCTCATTTATGGAGGGCCGTATCGCTGGTATCTGGAAGAGTTCGCAGATCTCAATCCACGGATTATTCCGGGTGTGAGCTGTTTTAATGCGGCAAATGCTGCTTTGCGCAAAGACGTTGCTTCCGGAAAAGAGACCCATGCAGTAGTTCTCACAACCGTTCGTGAAATAGAAAAATTATCCAAACACCATCCTACTATGGTTATCTTTACCATGCATACGAAATTCAAGGATCTGGTTGAGAAGCTACAAAACCTTTATCCTCTCCAAACCCCTATCGCGGTTGTTGTTTATGCAGGGTACAAGGAAAAGGAAAGAGTGATAAAAGGAAAATTGAATACAATTCTGGAGTTGGTCGGACATGAGAAATTTCCTTTTGAACACCTGGTTTATGTAGGGGATTTCCTGGACCAAAAGAGGAAAAAGGAACGTTAACGAAACTTGTTACAAGATTTGGTAAGAAAGGAAATTTGTTATGAAAAGGTTTACAATGATGACTATTTTGCTGGCGATAATAATGGTTGGCATTCCCCAACTTTGTATAGCAGAACAAGAGGTTATGAAGGTAGGGGAGATACAGGTTACTGCTCCCAGAGAAAAAGAAGGTATTGTAGTTGCCCCTTCTACTACCACGATAAATGTCGATGAGTACAAAATGCCCGGCATTTCACAGAATGTTGTCGATATTTTAAAGGATCGCGCGATAATAGATTTTCGGGGTGAGACCGATCTGGTGCCGGACGATGATACCATCTCCATGAGAGGTTTCAGCGCCAGTCGCTTTGGTACCGCCATAGATGGTTTAACCATCCATCCAGAAAACCGGAGGAAGAAAATCAAGTCATATTGTAGACTATGCATTGCTTCCTACATGGTTGATAGAAAAAATTGAAATCATGCCCGGACCTCATTCTGCTTTATACCCTGGTAAGAGTATAGGTGGAGTTCAGAGTATAGGTGGAGTTCTTAATCTGATCACAAAAACGCCTAAAAAATATCCCACATTAAAGCCGGATGTAAATGTAACGACCAGTTATCAGTCGTATAATACCCAAAATCACAATATAAATCTGCAGGGCGGTGTTAATTCATTTATATATGATGTGGGCTATCAAAAGTATCTGACTGATGGTTATCTGAGAAATAATGAAGCTGATATTGATACTGTATTCGGAAGAATAGGATACATCCTTCCTTCAGATGGGCATATCACCTTGAGCGCTTCATTCACTGATGCCGATCGTGAAATACCGGTGAGAATCAAGTTGATGGTTCTATTGATTATGACTCTGATTATCCGGACGTAACGAGCTCATCATTCGATCCGATAGAGCAGCCTACGTGGGACAAGGAAGCCACTTCCTATCGTCTGAACTATAAGCACAACCAACACCCATTGGCCTTTGGACGCTCGGGGCTTACAAGAGCACTGAATTGTCATAGAGCCAAAATGGCGGAAAGTGTTTCGCTTTAAGTTGGTGGCTATATTTGTAAACAATTTATAGAAAGGGAAATGATTATGATGCAAAAGAGCATGGAAATAAATACAAGATGTTTTCCATTAAATCTGGTTATTATTATGATATTTCTTTTCAGTCTTTTTTTCTTTCAGATATGCGAAGCTGAGGAAGAAATAAAAGCTGCTGAAAAACGGGTTATTAAACTGGATGAAATCTCGGTTACGGCCACCAGAACAGTCAGGCCGATCATAGATGCTCCTTCAAGTGTGACAGTCATCAACACTGAGCAGATTGAGGCATCGCCCTTTGAAAGGGTGGAGGACATCCTGAGGACAGAGGTTGGGATAGATAATGTCAGGCATTACGGCTCTCAAACCGGAGGCATAAAGGGTCCAATAGATATGCGCGGTGTGACCGGTGGCATTACTCAGAGGACTCTCATGCTTATTGATGGGGTTCCCCAAAATGACAATGCCAATAACAGTATTGGCTGGATTGCCTGGAGTCAGATCCCCAAAGATGCCATAGAAAGGATTGAGATTGTGCGCGGGCCATCTTCAGCTTTATACGGTTCTGAAGGGTTGGGAGGAGTCATAAATATCATTACCAAAAAACCGAAAGAAACCAGGGAAGCATCTTTGACTTTCAAGTATGGCGAAAGCGATACCCACTCTGAAGAGGCTTTTTTCAGCCAAAAGTTCGGGCGGTTCGGTTTTCTCTTAAACGGTCAATATGAAGAGTCAGACGGATTTTACATGGTTGAACCACAACAGGATCATGAAATCGAAAAATACCGGAGATCAAACAGATTCCTGGCTAAGTTTAACTACGATATTGATGATTTGTCTGATATTTCTTTTGGTTTTTTACGTTACGAGCATAAGATGAACAAAGGAAGGGAATTCTTTTACGGTGAAAAGGAAGATTATCGCTATTGGCTTGAATATTCAAGAAGTGGGCAAACATTGGACTGGAAGGCATTGGCGTATGTAAATGATGATGATAAGACAGCTTATATTGACGAAAAAGACTATACAGCAGTTAACCGTGAAGAACGTTTTCCCGTATTCACTTGGGGAGCAGAGCTTCAAACAAGCATCAATTTTTCCGAAACAAGCGCATTGACCTTAGGAGCGGCTTATAAGGATGTCCACTTTGAAACAGAATACATTTATCTTACAATAAACAGAGAGTATGAGGCAGAAGGAGATCAAAGTTTCATATCTCCGTTCTTGAATTATGAAAAGAAAATTTTTGATGATCGATTGATCTTCAATGTTGGAGGTCGATACGATTTCATTGAATCTGACAATGGAAAAGAACGGGATACTGGTACAAACAAAGTAAAAGGGTATGATAATGTCTATCCTGAAAAAACGTGGGAGGAATTTTCACCCAAGTGCGGAGTGGTCTTCCGTCCTGATAAAAATACGGCGATAAGAGCTTCCGTGGGAAAAGGATTCAGGGCGCCCACACTTTTTGAATTATACAAGACACATACTCGGCGCGGTAATGTAACCTATGCCAATCCGGATTTGGAGCCTGAAAAAATTGTCTCTTATGAACTTGGGGCTGAGAAAGTATTTTTTGACACTGTTTGGGCCAGAATAACTTATTATCAATCTTATGCCGAGGAATTGATTGCCGGCAGAACAGTATCTCCAAATAAGTATAAAAGAGATAATCTTGATGAAGTAAAAATACATGGAGTGGAGGTTGAACTAAAGTGGGCTGCCACTGATTGGTTGTCACTATTTGCCAATTATACTTATAACAGCACACGTATTGAGAAAGATCCTGCTGATCCGGAAAATGAAGGCAATCTTATAGACGACTATCCAAAACATAAAGCAAGAGCGGGTGTGATGTATTCGGACCCAAGGTTTTTGGATGTTAACGTTAATTGCAATTACCGCGGCAAGAGATATCAGGATATTGAAAATACAATTGAGCTTGAAGACTTCATTACCTTTGATTTATCTGTTTCCAAAAAATTGTTTAATCATGTGGAGCTTTCTTTAAATGTTGAGAACATCTTTGATAAAAAGTATATATTCGCCGAATATGATGATTATGATTCAGTGCCACCAGGAAGAGTTGTTATGGGTAAGGTCAAATTCCGGTTTTAAGAGGAGGTAAAAATGGAAAGAAAAATAAGGGCAAGATTAAAGTATCAGATGTCATTGCCAGTTTTTTTTCTGATTATTTGTTTTATCGTATCTATCAGTTATGCAGGAGAGGAAGGGAGGCTTTATGTAGTGGGAATGGGACCGGCCGGGCCGGATCTTACAGCGCCAAGAGCCCTTGCTATAATTGAAAAGGCGGATGTCATTCTATGTTCCCCTGGAATGCCTAAAAAGTTTGAGAGATTTGGCAAATCTATAGATCCGAAAAAAGTAGCCTTTAATCCCTGGGAAGGAATATATGACGAAAAAGCAAAAAATTTAAAAAAAACAAATTATAAA
>QMMZ01000160.1 GCA_003647525.1 Deltaproteobacteria bacterium
GAGGAAATCGTATTTACCGGTTGCGGTACTGAAAGTGACAATACCGCAATAAAGGCAGCAATATTATCGAGCCCTGATAAGAAGCATATCATAACCACACGGGTCGAGCACCCTGCCATTAAAAATTTGTACGAATATCTTTCAAAGATGGGTTATCGTGTGACATTTGTTCCGGTTGACAGAAAGGGAAATCTGGATATTGATTTTCTTTATAAAAATCTCAGTGAAGATACGGCTGTTGTCAGTATTATGTGGGCAAACAATGAGACAGGAGTTATTTTTCCGATAGAAGAAATCGTTGCAGTTATAAAGGAAAGGGGGATTATTTTTCATACAGATGCCGTCCAGGCGGTTGGAAAGATTCCTGTTGATGTAAGTAAGGTAAGTGTGGACATGCTTTCGATTTCGGGCCACAAGATTCATGCGCCTAAAGGCGTAGGCGCTCTATATATACGCAAGGGAACCAAATTTTTTCCTTTTTTAATAGGGGGGCATCAGGAAAAGGGCCGAAGGGGAGGTACGGAAAATGTTGCTTCCATTATAGGGCTTGGAAGGGCAGGTGAGTTGGTGGCTGATAATTTAGAGGTAGAAAGCGGCAGGGTAAAGCTTTTAAGAGATAAGCTTGAAAATGGAATTTTAAAACGCGTGCCGAATTCAATGGTAAACGGAGACATAGAGAATCGTCTTCCGAATACTACAAGCATAAGCTTTGAATTTGTTGAAGGCGAGGCTATTCTTTTGATGATGGATGAATTTGGCATTTGTGCTTCATCGGGGTCGGCATGCACATCGGTTTCACTGGAACCTTCGCATGTCTTACGTGCAATGGGTGTGCCCTTTACTGCTGCTCATGGCTCTATTCGTTTCAGCCTGAGCAAATATAATACCGAAGAGGAGATAGATTATATAATTGAAAAGCTTCCGCCTATTATTGCCCGCCTGAGAGAGCTTTCTCCCTTTTGGGATGCAAAAATGCCAAGTTATTTTTTACCGAGCCCTTAGGACGGGTTTAATTCCTGCGCGATCTGCGTAGCCATTTCCTCAATGGATTTTCCGGCCGAAGAGATGACTGGAATATGATATTTCTGGAATATCTGTTCGGCCCGCTTAATCTCATTCCTGCAGGTGGCAAGCTTGGCATAGTTACTGCCTGGATAACGCTTTTCTCGAACGTTGTGCAGAAACTCCGGGCTAGTGGTGAGGCCTGCTGAGCGTTTTAAGTTGCGGAGTATGCCATCCGGCAGATAGTATTTGGAAAGGAACCTATGGGTAAGGGGAAAATTGGCTGTTTTCAAGCCCATCTGGGAAGCCATGTAGACTGATATCGGCGTTTTTCCTGCTCTGGAGACTCCGAGAATAATGACGTCGGCTATGTTATATTCCGAGGTTTTGGTACCATCGTCGTGTTTCAGGCAGTAGTGAATTGCTTCCATCCGCCGGTCTATATCCATACCTGTTACCTTGCGGCTGGCCCCGGGAAGTCTCAGTGCCTTGGTATCGAAGCAGTTTTCCAGTCTTTCCAGGAAAAAGCTATAAGCGTCGAAGAATTCCACTTCAGGGACATTGAAGACGGCGATGGTTTCCGGGTTTATGATGGTGCTGAAAATGATCGGCCTGCGTCCGGCGGAACGCTTCAGGATATAGTCCATAATTTTTTTGGCGTTTGCCAGCGTCTTGATGAAAGGAAATTTTTCCTCATTGAAATTGATTTCCGGAAACTGGCAGATAAGGGACTTGCCGAGGTTATTGATCACAATACCCGTACCGTCCGAAATGTAGTATATGTCTTTAGATGATCTCATGTCTTTTCCCTCCCCAAAAGACTACTACAAACAGAAAACATGGCGCAAGGCATAATTGGAGAACACAGAAATATTCCTTGCCCAAAGGCTTTTCGCATTTCCGAAAAAGACCGGAATAACCTCGACGAAGATAAATAATGAACTCCATATCTATAAGCGGTGAAAAAATCGCAAAAGAAAATCAAGAAATCAATCCTCATAGGAGGTTCGATTCAGGTGTTGCTTACATTTTTAATTATCTGAAAGTCTATAGCTGGCAACTGGGCCAACCCATTGGCAACTCAATCTTTTTCAACCCCCTGCTTCTTTTCGCCCGCTTTCGGTTAAAAAAGTTTTTCCAATAAATTCAGCAAGGTTTTCATCGTTTATAGGGTTTTCTTTCTGTTTTTCCTCTATATTGATAATAAGGTCTGCGTCATGAACTATCTTGAAATTCAGGCTTGAATCGGGCCTGGGGCTATGCAGATGGCCTATGATATCGCATACTTCGTCAATCAGCTCTTTTTTTGCCCCAAGCTCCGTCATTATAGATCTTGCAACAGACAGCCCTGTTTTTTCATGGTTTTCAGCCGAAGCGCTTGCCTTTGCCCGCTCTGCTTCATGAATTACAATATCATGCAGATATGCGGCAGCCAGAATTACAGCCAGGTCGCCGCCTTCGTTTTTTCCGATTTTTTCGGCATAGTGCGCCACTCGCACGGCATGACCGATTCGCTTAAAATCCTTCTTGAAATATTTTTTCATTTCAACGGCGATCCGCTCTTTAAGCGTATTTTTTCTTTGGGCCTTGTATTCTTCGGGAAGGCCGCCTACGCACTGCGCTGCATACTGGCAGTATGCGGCACAGCCAAAGTCCATTTTAGGATTTATAAACTTATGCCCGCAATTGCGGCATTTTCGTGTTGTGTCATCCTTGAAAAATTCAACATCTTTGCCGCACTTAGGGCATTTAACATCAAAAACAGCCCCTGGTTTCCAGTACCTTATGTCCTGTCCTGGGCATTTCATTATAATTCCTCCTTAAAGTTCAAATTTCCTTTGCCTTGCCAACTGCGTAACCCAAGAATCAATCGGTTTCCATACAGCCAATATTTGCATATCACAATTATTAAAGCGTTTCAATTTGTTACGTAATAGCACAGCAATTCTAATTATGGAATAATTTTTGCGAATCAAAAAAAATGGAATACCACAAGCAAACGAAGATCTTGAAAAAATACGAAAATAACAAGATCTACTTCGCGTTCTTCGTGCTTCGTGGTGAATAACAGGCTATAATTAGAATTGCTGGTAATAGCAGAGAACATCGGTTTCCAACTAACCCGAAGGGTGAATAAATCATAAAGAAACACCACCCTTTCTGGGAAGCAAAAAAAGGTATTCTTGACACCATTTGTTTAAAAAGGTTATTTTTATAAATATTACAGGAAAGGTATCTGTTCACGGGTTAAAATTGGAAACTAGAAATTAGGGAGAGATAAAACGAGTTTGCGAGTGAGAAAATGACTGAACACAAAGACTTCAATCAATTCAACCAGGGCAGCGTGGTTTCTGTTCATGGCAGCGTGGTTGATGCTCATTTTCCACGAAGACTCCCTTTTGTTCACAGCCTGTTAAGAGCCGGCAAAGACGGCAGGATAGCCATTGAGGTGAAAATCCATCTTAACTCTGAGCTGGTTCGCGGGGTCGCACTGACTTTGACCCAGGGATTGGCCCGCGGTTCTCTAATCATTGATACGGGTCAGCCTTTGAATGTGCCGGTAGGGAAGCGTCTGCTTGGCAGGGTGTTCAATGTGTTCGGAGAACCCATCGATCGGAAAGGGGAAATAAAAGGAGAGGAATCGCGTTCTATTCATCGAAACCCGGTGCCCATCGGTCAGCGGGCAACCGTATCCGAAATTTTTGAAACCGGCATCAAAGCCATTGACGTCCTGGCCCCCCTGGAGAGAGGAGGAAAGGCCGGACTCTTCGGTGGAGCCGGTGTCGGCAAGACCGTGATTATTACGGAAATGATCCATAACACCGTGGGCCGTCATCATGGGGTAAGCATCTTTTGCGGCATTGGTGAACGCTGCCGGGAAGGTGAAGAACTTTACCGTGATATGAAAAATGCCGGAGTGATGGACAACACTGTCATGGTGTTTGGTCAAATGAATGAACCGCCGGGCGCCAGGTTTCTGGTAGGCCATGCGGCCTTGACCATGGCTGAATACTTCCGGGATGATGCCAGGCAGGATGTTTTGCTCCTGATCGACAATATCTTCCGTTTTATCCAGGCAGGATCAGAGGTGTCCGGGCTTATGGGACAGGTTCCTTCCCGCCTCGGGTATCAGCCGACTCTGGGAACGGAATTAGCCAAACTTGAAGAGCGCATATGCAACACCGCAGCCGGCGCTATTACCTCTACTCAGGCCGTGTATGTTCCGGCAGATGATTTTACGGACCCTGCGGCAGTTCATACCTTTGCTCATCTTTCCGCCTCTATTGTACTATCACGAAAAAGGGCCAGCCAGGGGCTTTATCCTGCAATTGATCCGCTTCTGTCCAGATCCATGATGCTGGTGCCCCTTATCGCCGGAAAGAGACACTTCCATGTGGCACAGGAGGTTCGCAAGACACTGGCAACCTACGAGGAACTTAAAGACATCATTGCCATGCTGGGGTTAGAAGAACTTTCCCGGGATGACAGGCGGATCGTGTATCGTGCCCGGCGTTTGGAACGGTTTATGACGCAGCCATTTTGCACAACAGAACAGTTCACCGGCCATAAGGGGAAAATGGTTAATCTGGAAGATGCTCTCGATGGTTGTGAGCGCATTCTAAATGATGAATTTTCCGATTATCCTGAGAGATCGCTTTATATGATCGGAAAAATTAGCGAAGCAAAAAAAGTATGAAACTCAAGGTCTTACTTCCAACACATATTCTTGTTGATGAAGAGGTTATCAAGGTGATTGCTGAGGCTGAAAATGGCTCTTTTTGCCTCCTGCCGCGTCACATTGATTTTGCAGCACCCCTTGTTCCCGGACTCTTTTCTTTTGTAACAGCTCAGGGCGTTGAACAATTTCTCGCTGTAGATGAAGGAGTTCTGATCAAATGCGGCAGTGAAGTTCTGGTTTCAACAAGAAATGCTGTGATCGGGCCTGACCTGGGAATGTTGAAACAGACAATTCAAAAACAATTTGTTGAGCTTGACGATCGGGAAAAGATATCTCGCTCAGCGCTGGCAAAACTTGAGGCTAATTTTGTCCGGCGATTTATGGAATTGAAAAAACCGGGGTAAATAACAGGCCTATGAAAAATGAATATCGTAGAAGTGCGGAAAAACTAAGCAAAGCAGTGGGGGCTAAAGAAGTCCGCAAGATAAAAGCTCGTCGCGAAAAAGACGGTGGCGTCTGGTTTGGACTGGGTATGTTCGGCCTTGTCGGCTGGTCGGTGGCCGTTCCCACATTGATCGGCATTGCGCTGGGCATCTGGATAGATCTGAAATGGCCGAGTCGCTATTCGTGGACACTCATGCTTCTTGTTATCGGCGTCATCCTTGGCTGTTTGAATGCCTGGTTCTGGATTACGTGCGAACGAAAGAAGATTGATACCTAAAATGAGCGATTAGCCTTTAGCGGTTAGCTATTAGTTTAATGATTCCAAGATGTTTTACTATTACAAATTTTCACCCTTTGGGTGTTATTTCTAATTAACGTAATGCCCTGATTTTTTAAAGCTAATCGCTAATTGCTAAAAGCTAATCGCTTAACGTAGGTGATGACAGGAGATATTGATTTTTGGCAGCTACCTTGATATTTATATTAGCATTTGCAGCAGGTATCGGACTCGGGATATTTTATTTTGGCGGCCTCTGGTTGACAGTGCGGCGACTCCCCGCGACGCGACATCCTGTTCTTTTAAGCTTTTGCAGTTTCTTCTGCCGACTGGTGGTGGTTCTGGCCGGCTTTTATTTTGTTATGGAC
>QMMZ01000161.1 GCA_003647525.1 Deltaproteobacteria bacterium
CCTCACCAATAATATCCGTTTCCTTAACGCTTACAAAATCTCCTTCTTTAATCTCACCTGTCGTTTCTTCCTCCCTCTCCTTAGCCTCCGCCTTAGCCTTCTCCTCTTTACTTTCCAACTCCTTTTTCTTCTTTTCCAACTCCTTCCGGGCCTCTTTAGTTTTTTCTTTGTTAGCTTGTGCTTCCTTTATCTCGCGAATTGTTTTTTCAATGGCTTTGTTTGAATCAGTGATAATTTCTGATGCTTTTTGTTTTGCATCCTGAATGATCTGTTTTTTGGTTTTGGTGAGTTCATTCAGAAGATTAGTATATTTTTCAATGATGTTTGATAAGGTTTCATCAGCTGATTCAATTTGTCTGTGTTTCTTATCCAGTTCCATTTTATCCGTCTCCAACTGTTGCAATTGTTGATCAAAACGCACATGTTTACCTCCACTTTTCTTTTTGGCTTTCTGCAGCACGAATGAAGGGAAACCAATCTTTTTTGCAATCTCGAATGCAAATGAACTACCGGGCTTTCCAACTTTTAATATGAAAAGTGGTTGCATTTGTTCCGTATCGAAAAGCATGGCCCCATTTTGTAAACCGTCAAGTCTGTCCGCTGCCAGTTTCAAATTAGAATAATGGGTAGTTATAATTCCAAATGCTTGTTTTTTATTTAGTTGTTCAAGTGTAGCTTCAGCTATGGATGCGCCAAGTTGCGGTTCAGTTCCTGTCCCGAACTCATCAATTAAAAGCAAGGTTTCATCCGTCGCATTTTTTATAAAATACTTCATATTCAGCAAATGTGAACTATAGGTACTCAGGTCGTTTTCCAACGATTGCTCATCGCCAATATCGATAAACAACCTTGAAAACAGCATAAATTCACTATTGGGAGACACCGGAACCAGCAAACCGCATTGTAGCATATACTGCAACAAGCCAACTGTTTTAAGGCAAACTGATTTTCCGCCGGCATTGGGGCCTGATATAATTAATATCCTGTTAATCGCATCCAATGAAATATCAAGTGGAATGACTTCCTTTTTTTGCGCTTTATGAGAAAGGTAAAGTAAGGGATGTACGGATTGAATCAGATTCATTGATTGATCTATTGATACAACGGGCCGGTGTGCGTTTATTTTAATTGATAACAATGCTTTTGCCCTTATAAAATCCATCATGCCCATAAACCGGTACGCACTTATCAGTTCATCAATAAAAGGTCTTAGCTTATTAGTGAATTGCGTAAGAATTTTGATGATTTCACGTCTTTCGTCATATTCAAGCTCCCGAATCTCATTATTAGCTTCAAACGAACCTGCGGGTTCAATAAATACTGTTTGCCCTGTTGCAGATTCATCGTGTATAAAACCACCGACACTTCTTTTTTCAGCAGCTTTAAGTGGAATTACCTGGCGGCCATTTCGAATTGTTATTTCGGCATTTTCAGGTATATAACCGGATTTTTGTGCGTGTTCAAATGCTTTTTTTGTTTCCCGGTTTACTTTCTTTTGTTTTTGTAGAATCGTTTTTCTGATCTCAGCTAACTTAACAGATGCATTATCCTTTATCTGACCTTTATCGTTAATTATTTTTTCAACGGATTTTAGGATATTATCCGGGAAACTGACCTGATCTGCAAGTTTTTTAAGTTCTTCGTATTTGCCAGGCTCAGATTTTTTAAAATAAAATAATATTTCCTGAATAGTACTTAGTGAAGTTTTAAGGTCAAATAGCGCTTCTTGTTCAATGTAACTTCCGGGAGTTTTTATCCGGGATAATTCATCTCTCAGATCAAAGTAATCCTGCCCGGGAAATGATTCTCCGATAGTCAGTATTTCTACAAATTCATTAACCTGATCAAGAAGCTTGTTTATGACATCAGCCTTTGATGCGAACCGTATCTTATCCACAAATTGTATCCCCATATCACTGATACAGTATCCTTTTAGCAACTCCTTGATTTGGATAAAACCAATCTTTTGCTCAAAATTTTGTGGGTAGATCATATTACAAAGTTAGGGAGAATGCTGTTATCTATACGAAGGTTCCATAATTGTACAGACTGTTGCATAAAAAAAGGATGAACCACTCACCCTTTTCACTGTTTATTTTAAAACTCTTCGGCATGAATTTGCCCTGGTTCTTTCTTTTTATGATCCTTGAAACCATCCTTATATAGCAATTCTTTCATACTGTCAACCATTCTTGGGTTACCACACAAAAATATTTCAGTATTATCGGGCAGGGGTTTGAATCCCCAAATTTTATCTACCTCACCTGATTTCCAGATTTCCTCAATAAATCTCGTGTCACCTGGCCATCCCTGGGGTTCTTTATCTATCTCGGTAATGGTCGGATAATAGGAGAATTTGTCAAACATATTAGCAAGAAGTTTTAACTCAGAAGAATATCCCAGGTCCCAGCTGTTGGAAGCACCATGGATTACCATGATATTTCCTTTTCTCTTTAGTGCATTTGAACGCAGCATACTCATATAAGGCGCAACCCCTGTACCTGTAGCAATAAGAACCACATTTCTTTCTTCATCAATCTGATCAAGTGTAAACATTCCTACTGCTTTTCTGCCCATCCATATTTTGTCGCCAATTTTAAGGTTAAAAATTCGGGGTGTTAACTGGCCGGAATGAACAAGCGTGATATAAAATTCAATCACATCTTCAGTAGAAGATGATGCAATAGAATAGGCTCTTTTGATAAGTTTATCAGGTTTTGGTGCCGCATGTTCTTCAGTTGCTTCACCACATCTCTCCACTTGCGGAGGTAAAGCTAAAGCCACAAACTGACCCGATGCAAAATCGGGGAGTTTCCATCCGTCTGGTTTCACCTTTATGATCTTCATGATAGGCGAAACCTGTACGCTTTGTACAATTATACAATTTAATTCCTGGTATAAATCCATTATTATATGATTGAAATTATTGAGGCACAAAAATACAAATATTAGCAATGTTACATCATAATGATTTGATATTTACATAAATTTGAAATTCGCTTTTTATATAAAATTCGTTAATGAAATATTGTAAGCTCATTTCTATTCTTTTTGTCTTGACAGTAATCTCCTGTCAAAAAAACACGGAAAGTACAATTGATATATTTTCTTTGGATTGGACATTAAGAAACGATGACTCATCCATAATTTTGAATAAGGTTGATCCGTCTGATGTCCATTTAGCGTTAATACAAGGAGGTATTATTGCTGATCCTTTCTATCGTGATAATGAAAAGCAATTGCAGTGGATTGGTACTGAAGATTGGATATTTGAGACGGAGTTTGATATTGATAAGGTTCTTTTAAACAAAGAAAAGATTGAATTGATATTTGAGGGCTTGGATACTCATGCTGATGTTTCACTGAATGATTCTCTTATACTTTCAGCCAATAATATGTTCCGGGAATGGAATGTTGATGTAAAAGAATTATTAAAACCCAAAAGCAATAATCTTAAAATCTGCTTTTCTTCTGCTACACAACAGAATACCGTTAAGCAAAATAAATTGTCTTATCAATTACCTGATAAAAGAGGCTTTACAAGAAAAGCAGCCTATCATTTTGGATGGGATTGGGGGCCAACATTTGTTACTTCGGGTATTTGGAGGCCTGCATATATCAAAGCTTGGGATGTAGCAATTATCCGAGAGATGGATTTAAGCTCACTTGAAATAGATGAAAAACAAGCCCGGTTTTTAGTTGAAATGGAAATCGAATCAACAGGCAATAACAAGTTGAAATTCCAGATTTATATTGATGATGAATTATTGGAAGAACAATTAAGATTTGTGAAAAAGGGGAAGAATACAATTAGTATCCCTACACATGTTAATAATCCAAAATTGTGGTGGCCTAATGGTTATGGTGAACAAAATTTATATCCATTTACCGTAAGGATTCTCGACGAAAGTCGTGTATTGGATGAAAAAACGATAAAAACCGGTTTTAGGGTGATAGAACTGGTACAGGATGCTGATTCGATAGGGGAGAGCTTTTATTTCAAAGTAAACGGTGTTCCAATATTCTCAAAAGGAGCAAATTATATTCCACAGGATAATTTCCTGCCCAGGGTGCAAAAAAAGGACTATGAACAACTGATCATAGATGCTAAAAAATCAAATATGAACATGCTTCGTGTTTGGGGTGGGGGAGCATATGAAGATGATGTTTTTTATGAACTTTGTGATGCTCATGGTATCATGGTTTGGCAAGATTTTATGTTTGCCTGTAATATGTATCCGGGAGATACTGATTTTATTGAAAATGTGAAAAATGAAGCCATTGACAATATCAAACGTATCCGGTCTCATCCTTCACTTGTTTTATGGTGTGGAAATAATGAAGCGGATGAAGCCTGGCATAACTGGGGATGGCAAAAACAATTTGAATATTCGCCTGAAGATTCATCAAGAATATGGAATGACTATCTCTATCTGTTTGAAGAATTGCTTCCGGAATTAGTAGATAAATATGATCCGTCAACACCGTATTGGCCAAGTTCACCATCAATTGGCTGGGGCCACGAGAAAGCATACGCTGAAGGCGATGTACATTATTGGGGTGTTTGGTGGGGTGGAGAACCATTTGAAAAGTATGAGGAAAAGGTTGGGCGTTTTATGAGTGAATATGGTTTCCAGGGAATGCCTGATTTAAAAACAATAAAAGAATTCACGGAACCTGGGGATAGGGTGCTGGGTTCGGAAGTGCTGGATGCACATCAAAAGCATCCTTTTGGTTGGGACGCAATTGAGCAATATATGGAACGTGATTTCAAGGTGCCTGAAAATTTCGAAGATTATATTTATGTAAGTCAGTTGTTGCAGGCAGAAGGCATTAAAACTGCTATTGCTGCACATCGAATGGCGAAACCCTATTGCATGGGAACACTGTACTGGCAACTGAACGATTGCTGGCCGGTTATTTCATGGTCCGGCATAGATTATTATGGCCGTTGGAAAGCCCTGCAGTACTACGTTAAAAAAGCATACGATACTTATTTGATCTCTTATCAGCAGACTAACGAAGAGGTTGATATTTATTTGATTTCTGATAGCCTTGATGATACAGATGCATTACTCAAATGGAAAATATTAGATTTCGAAGGTGCTGTTTTAAAAAGCGAAAAGAAAAATGTTAGGATTAAAGAGAATTCTTCAAAGATATTTGCAACAGTTTCAACAGATCAGTTCTTAAATCAGAAATCAAATATTGTGCTATTGTCTGAAATTTGGTATAACGATGAACTACTTTGTAATTCACGATACTATTTCACAAGGCCAAAAGATTTAAATCTTCCCGAAGCGAACATCAGTATAGAAGTGAAAAGAGAAAATAATGAATATCTGATTTTGCTTACATCCGAAAAGTTGGCTAAAGCTGTCTGTTTAAGTTGTACTATGGATGGGTTTTTTAGTGATAATTATTTTGACCTGTTGCCGGGAGAAGAAAAAACTATCAGGTTTACTTCTGATTGTACAAATGATGAAAATCCGAAATTTGAAATCAAATGTTTGAATAATATATATTGATATAAATATGATAGAAAAATCTAATCAGCAATCCTATACGTCAGCCTTTGTAAGCCTCACATTCTTATTTTTCATGTGGGGTTTTATGACTGTCCTTAATGATATCCTGATTCCTTATATGAAGGAGGTCTTTGATCTGAACCACACTAAAGCAATGTTGATTCAATTTGCATTCTTTGGAGCCTATTTTATTGGTTCAGTAATCTATTTTATGGTTTCAGTAATCTATGGCGA
>QMMZ01000162.1 GCA_003647525.1 Deltaproteobacteria bacterium
ATAAGGCCCTTTGATTCAGCAATTTTAATTAGTTCGTCAGCCTCTTCAAGGGTTGTTGTTATCGGCTTTTCGATAAGAACATCAATGCCGTTTTCAAGAAAATTTTTGCTGACGGCAAAGTGGACAGGTGTAGGAACGACTATGCTCACAGCATCGACTTTTCCGAATAGATCTCTGTAGTTTGTATATGCAGATATACCTAAAGTTGCCGCTGTGTTCTCGGCTTTTTCTTTTTCTATATCAACAACGCCGACAAGTTCAACTTCATCCATTCCTGCATACTTTTCAGCATGAAATTTACCAAGATAACCAGTACCTACTACACCCACGCGAAGTTTTTTCATTTATTGTTCCGTTTTCTTATTTATTATAAAAGTTCACCACAGAACAACACGGAGTTTCACTGAAAATTGTAAACAATGAACTACCCCGCAGCAAACTTCGGAGAATTCAACCCAATATACTACGCACTGCCACAAATTGAGATTATTTGTCATTTCGACTGAAAGAAAAAATCTTAAGATTCCTCACATTCGTTCGGAATGACAAAAACGCAAGTTATAACCGTATCAAGTATAACTCACGAAAATTCGAACAATCTGCGTAATCTGTGGATTAAATCTGAACAGAATATTTTGACAATTCAGTGTAATTCCGTGAAAATCCGTGGTGAACTATTATATTTAATCTTTATTGTTTATAGCAACTATCGCAATCCCAAATTTATCTGCCATAGCTATCATTTGCTCCCTGTCAAAAACCACGGCCTTTCCTGCTTCAATAGCCAGAGCCTTTGCGCCTGCTTCATGCATGGTCATGATTGTCTGCGCTCCGATAGCGGGCATATCAAACCTGACATCCTGAGTTGGTTTGCAAACCTTAACAACTACAGCGGTTCCATTGCCAAGTTCTCCGCCTCTTTTTATTGTGGCATCAGTTCCATCAATAGCCTCTACGGCAACGACTGATCCGCCTCCCACAACAACGCATTGACCTATATCAAGCCGTCCAATCTCCTTTGCATATTTCCAGCCCAGGTCAATATCGGCTTTTTCTGACCTGGTTGGCTTTCGTTTTGTCCAGCATCCTTCCTGAGCCAGAATGTCGGGGAGTAAGAATGTTGAAGCCCTTATTTTTATGCCCTCTTTTTCAAGAGTTCTGGCAAAGGCACTCAAAATTCCATCATCATGTGTATGGATCATACCGGCAAAAAGCGAGATGGCTTTCATATCTGCTTTTAAATCCTTTAAGTCCGAAAATATACTTGTCTTACGAATCGCGCCCATCATGACAGCTTCGCTTATATTGTGCTTTTTAAAAAAATTAATGAGACGCTTCAACTGCCCCAGATGCATCCATTCTATTTCATCAACATGGTCTTCCAGACTCTTGTCAGCCTCATTCAAAAAAGCTGCGGCATAAACAGAAAATCCTTTTGATTTTGCTTTTTTTGAAAAAATTATGGGGAACTGACCGCTCCCCGCAATTAGACCTATCCGCATAAATTAATCCCTGCTCCCCGCACCTTATTCATCTTGTTATTCCTCGCTGAGACGATTTAATAAAATCTATAAAGTGAACTACTTCAGGAATCTGTTCCACTTCAGCCTTTACTCTCTCTATAGCCTCGTTTATTGTAATGCCTATTCGAAAAATAATTCTGTAAGCTTTTTTTAATGATTTGAGTTTGTTCTGAGAAAAGCCACTTCGCTTCAGACCCACAGTGTTTAAGCCGTGAAGAATGGCTCTGTCTCCTGCCGCAATAACATAGGGTGGTATATCTTTTACAACCGCTGATTTTCCTCCCACAAAAGCATAGTCACCTATTCTTACGAACTGGTGAATAGCTACAAGTCCTCCAATGGTTGCATAATCGCCAATTGTAATATGTCCTCCAAGTGTTGCATTGTTTGACATGACGACTTTTCGGCCGATTTTGCAGTCATGGGCGATGTGAGTATAAGCCATCAGAAAATTTTCCTCGCCGACTTCAGTTATGCCGCCGCCAAATCCTGTGCCTCTGTGAATTGTAACAAACTCGCGTATAATTGTTTTACGCCCAATGGTAACATAGGTTTTTTCGCCTTCAAACCTTAATGACTGCGGAGCAGCGCCAATCGCTGCATATTGGAATATATGACATTCCGGCCCAATGGTAACATAAGGTTCAATCACCACAAGGGGACCTATTATTGTTCCAGCTCCGATAGAAACATTTTCTCCAATAATCGAATACGGACCGACTTCTACGGTGGAGTCCAGTTCAGCTTTGGGATCTATAATTGCGGTTGGATGTATCATACTTTTTCTCCAATAGTGGCCATAAATTCAGCTTCAGCAACGACTTTTTCGTCTACAAATGCGGTACCTGACATTTTAATTGCCTTTTTTCGCTGCTTCAGTATTTTGATTTCAAGCAAAAGCTGGTCGCCCGGTAAAACAGGCTTTCTGAATTTGACTTTGTCAATTCCCATAAAATATATAAGAGCACCATGCTTTTCCTTTGGCAGGGATATAAAAACCAGTACACCGCCGGCCTGAGCCATAGCCTCTATTATAAGTACACCAGGCATAATAGGAGAGCCTGGAAAATGCCCCTGGAAAAACGGTTCATTTATGCTGACATTTTTGAGGGCGACAACCTTTTCATCAGTTACAAGCTCAAGTATTCGATCAACCAGAAGAAATGGATAGCGGTGAGGAAGCAAACTCATTATTTTCTGGATATCATAATTGTTCTTCATTATGTTGTTTCTCCTCAATTTTATTTAATTTCTTTTCAATTTCAGATAGTTTTTTACTGAGTTCAGGAAGCATAGATAAAATTCTCTGCACCCGCAGCCATAATCTGTGGGGCAATGCAGGTGTTCCGGATACGATCTGGTTATCCGGGACAGACTTTACAGCTCCGGCTTGAGGGCCCACAGTAGCATTGTCTCCAATGGTTATGTGTCCAGATATTCCAGCTTGCCCTGCAAGAATTGCATGTCTGCCTATGGTTACGCTTCCTGAAATCCCTACCTGCGATACGAGCAAAGTGTTTTCGCCCACAGTAACATTGTGGGCAATCTGAACGAGATTATCTGTCTTAACGCCCCGGCGAATCCAGGTCTTATCAAAAGTTGCCCTGTCTATTGTATTGCATGCTCCAATTTCAACATCATCATCTATCTGAACTATACCTGTCTGAGGGATTTTATAATATTTTTCTCCATCAGGAGCAAAACCATAACCATCGCTTCCTATTACTGATCCGGCATGAATTATAACTCTGTTCCCGATCCTGCATCTTTCAAGTACAGTCACATTCGGGTATATTAATACATCATCTCCAATAACTACATTATCTCCAATAACTACATTAGGATGCAGGATAACATTTTTTCCAAGCACAACATTATTGCCGATAGCAACAAAAGGAGCGATGGAAACATCTTCTCCGCATACAAAATTATTGCCTATACAGGCATTTGAACATATTCCATCAATACTATCAGAATAGTCTGGTCTGGAAGGCGGATGAAAAAGAGCCATTATTTTTGCAAAAGAAACACGAGGATTATCTACTATCAAAATATTTTTTGAAGATTCCTCAAAGCCTGATGGAACAACAACAGCGCCGGCATTCGTATCATCTATTCTTTTTAATAATTTTTTATTATCAGCAAATGTTATATGGTCAGCAGACGCCTCATTAAAGGGGGCCACGCCGGTAATAATTTTTTCAGAATTGCCCTTAAAGCCGCCTCCGACAGTTTCTGCTATCTTTTTAAGGAATATTTTCATGATAATATACGTAACCGTTTACGGTTGTCGGTTCACAGTTCACGGTTTTTTCAATGAACCATGCAACGATTGAAGCATTTTGGATATTGATTTCAACTCTTGAATTAATTCTTTCACATCTAAATCAGAAAATATATTAACCTCTCGTGAAATATAAATCTGTGTTCTCAGCTCCACAGCCGATCCTTGCGCAATATTTATAAACCTTCTGTTTTTTCAACCGTGAACGGTTACTTGTCTTTTTTAGCCTGCCGTGCAACCTTCTCGTTGTATAGAGGGATCAGTTTGTCTGTTATATCTATTGCAGTAGGTGAATACAAAACGCCGGCTTCGTTCTTTTCAAGAATAAGGAGATAACCTTCCTTTTTTCCCATTTCCTCAATAAGTTCAAAAACATCTTTTTTTATACGATTAACAAGCCTGTTGTTTAAAACCTTGAATTCTTCCTTATATTTTTTTTCAAGCGATTTAAAATCATTAATCTTGATCCTGAATTCACGTTCTTTTTCTTCGCGCATTTCTTTGCTCATAACCAGGACTTCGCGCTCAAGTCTCTTTTTTAATTCTTCTAATTCGGTTCCTTTTTCCTTGAGATCAGCCTCCATCTTTTCTCCCCGGCTTTTGATTTCCGCCTGTGCCGATTTGCCGGAACTTGATATCTCGAGAATTCTCTGAAAATCAACCACTCCAATCTTGGCGACATCTGCACCATATGAAACAGTAAGTGAAAACAAAAACAAGATTGCAGCAGCAGAAGCTATTTTTGCAGTTTGCATTTAATCCTCCTATTAATTCAATTAAAACGCCGCTCCCATTGTAAAATCCCAGCGACCGCCTGTATCCTCTCCCTCTTCAGGATCCAGTATATATCCATTTTCAAGGCGGATAGGACCTATGGGAGAATACCATCTAAAACCGTATCCGGCACTTTTTCGCATATCTCCCGGTTTTATGCTTTCACCAGAGCCATATACGTTGCCGGTATCATAAAATATAACACCGACGATTCCTGCTTTTTTGATTAAAGGAAATACAAATTCGATGTTAAACTGGATATATGTTTCTCCTCCGATCTCAGCACCATCTTCATCTGTAACATGAATATCCTGCCAGTCAAATCCGCGCATTGAATTCATACCGCCAAGATAGAAGCGCTCGTAATCAGGGAGTTTTCTTCCTGAACTTTCTTTTACATAGCCTGCTTCACCATGCATAAAACCAACGGTTCCCCAGAACAGAGGTATATACCAGCCTGTTTCCGCCAAATATTTTGTAAAGCCAATATCACCGCCGATACCCGCATATTCCACACTTATACTGTGATTCTGGCCTTCCGTTGGATTAAAAATCCTGTCCCTCGAATCGTAACGCAGTACGGTGGATATACTGCTTAAAACATTTTTGCCTTCCATTTCCCAGATACTTTCTGAGGCGTCGTCTTCAATATTGGAAATATCACCAATCTCATATTTATATGATAAATAGAGCCTTGTAAAATCATAGATCGGATAGCCAAATCTCACGCCACCGCCTATACTGTTCTTATCGTATGAGTCGTAATCTCTATCCCAGTTGTAAAGATCACAACCGGCTGATAATGGAATATCAAAAAGCCATGGTTCTGTAAAACTCAAGGTGTATCTGTTTGTTCTTCCGCCAATTTCTCCTTTCAGGTTGAGAATCTGGCCCCGTCCGAAAAGATTTTTCTGGGATATAGACGCCATAGCAAACAGATTTTCAACGCTGCTGTAACCGCCCCCAAAACTAAAAGTGCCGGTCGGCTTTTCAGAAACATCGATTTTCAATATCATCCTTTCATCTGAGCTTCCCTTTATTGTATTAACCTTAATGTCCTCGAAGAAGTCAAGCCGGTAGAGATTGCGCATTCCTCTTTTTAATCGACGTCCGCTGAAAAGTTCCTGTTCATACACCTTAAGCTCGCGGCG
>QMMZ01000163.1 GCA_003647525.1 Deltaproteobacteria bacterium
CATGAAGATATCCCCATATCCGGCAAGGCTTGATACTCCTTCCTGTATCCGGTCACCACCCCGTCTCCTGGAAACCGCTTTTTATCCATTCCAAAATCTGTGGACTGGTGAAGGACGAATTTACCGAACTCCTCAAAGGTTCCTTTGTCTAAGAGGTAGTTGATTCGTTCTCGATCTGTCCATTTTCCCTTATTGTGCTGTATTTCGATCCTTTTTTCGCCGCCTCCCAGTTCTGCTTCAGCGCTTTTTTCAACGAGAGCCTGAATCTTTTCCTCGGTTGACATTTTAACCTCCTGTTTTGGGGAATTCAGGAATTGATAAAAGTTCCTTTAATCCCTCAATTCGCAATTCCTGAATTTTGTTAGTGTAACGTATTGCTCATCGATTCTATCAAACTTCATAGCGGACAGGTCAATCGTGACATAGGTGAACTCATTAAGCTGGCCGGGTTGAATGCATATCGTCCTGCAAAGTTTTGCATGCCATCGTCCTGTAACTTCAGGAGATTCATGGATATGACCATGTAGCGAAAGCTTTGGCTGATATTTCTTCAAAAAGTTGTAAATTGCCTTTGACCCTACTTCTGCGCCGTGATAACATTAAATTATAAACATTTTCAAGGAAATTAATGAGCAACCTGAGCAACTTTTTGAGATGATCCGCACGGATATCATAGAATCTTAGGCCTATATTCAATGACGGATGCCGGGACTACAAAACAGCTTATTAGGTGCCATAGCGGCCCTCTTCATATTTCCCGGGAGAGGCAGGGTATTGTATGCAAGCTCTAAGAAGGATTATATTCTATGTCTTATCTGTCATTTATGTCGCGATTTGTCCCATAGTCATTTTGTACTCCTTTGGTTTTGTTCTGGATCCAAAAAAGAAAGAGATGGTTCAAACCGGGCTTGTCCAGCTCAAAACCATTCCTGAAGACGCCACGGTTCATGTGGAAAGCAAGAAATTTGCCGGCAAAACCCCTGTGCTCATTAGGAATCTTGTTCCTGGAGATTATAAGTTCAGATTGCACCTTGAAGGCTATAAGCCCTGGGAAAGAAAAGTGTTTGTATCAACAGGCAAAGCTGTTACGTACGGAAACATTCTATTGATTCCTGAGAATTGGACAAAAAGAGAAGTTTCGTCACAAATATTTTCACAGATGACTCCTATTTCTGATACTCACCTTATGATTTTAGCTCGTGGGAACAAATTATGCGATTATTTCGTTTTTGATTGGGAAAGCGACGAAATGTGGCCTCTCGTCAACTGTACGGGCGAGACAAGAGAAATGAATGTCTTGAAGCTATTTACAGCCGGGGGAAGCGATGTGGTTGTCGTTCTGACAGCTTGTGAGGGAAAACAGAATTACGCATGGATCAGACTGGAAAAGGAACAACCAGAGATCAAGGATATATCGACCCTTTTCGTTGAAGAACCGTCTATGATCGTATGGGACCCCGGAGCGCCTTCCCAACTGTTTTCCTGGCAGGATGGATACGTGAATCGCTTGGATATTGAACAGGGTGCTGTTTATCCTAAATTTGCCGGCGATATCGTTGGATTTGGCCTTTACGATGAAGAAATCTACATCATAGATCAGAAAAAAACTCTGAGGAGGCTGGATTTTGATAAAAAAAGCGAGGAGATACTACTGGAAGATCCAAATCTAAGAAGCCTGCTTTTTGAAAGCAAGCAAGATGTACAAATCTTTTTCTTGGATGAAAAAACTCTCATCTTTTTGGATTCCAGAGGATCGCTCGTTACAAACCGTCTTCCTTATCATTTTGTAAAGCAAGGTGTAATTGGCTGGCGATTCAATCGTAAGAAGCAGATCTTGCTGTTATGGATGAAAGGCAAAATCGGGATTCTCGACTTCTCCGAGACCAGAAAAGAGGATGAAGGTCTCTTTGAACAAGGTCTCCGCGTGACTTGGATATATGAAAACGGGGAGGATATTCGAAAATGCTTTTGGGCCAACAATGGATCTCACGTTTTATTTCGCGACGAGAATAAGGTTTATCTATTGGAAAGAGATCCATATTGCGGTTCCGTACTACACTTCCTGACCCAAGTGGACAAAGGGGGCCAAATAACTTACGCAGATGAAACAGGAGATATCTATATCTTGGAGAAACCAGGTGGAAAGCTAATAGCCCTGAAGTTAATACCAACCAAAACAGCTTTCTCGCTTATCGAAGGAGACGAGACTTCTTTTTGGAACGGTACCGAATAGTGGAGTTTAATTATTCAAGACAAAATCTTTCACGAAAAGAACAGAGACTTGAGCGTGCTTTCGGAATTGTGCCGGGCGCCTTGAGTTGGCTGATTCTGCTTTCTATGATTACCCTCTCTGTAAGCTACCCCTTGGTCGCAGCCGTGCTTATCATAGCGTTTGAAATCTATTGGATTCTACGACTTGTGTACATGACGATATTTCTTTGGCTATCTTTTTTCCGGCTCTCTCTGGATGAAGATACTGATTGGATGAAGTGGATAGGAGAAATAGACCGACTGAAACACAAGACGCCGCCGATGCCAAGTGGCGGGGAAAACTGGTCATTCAAACAAAAAATTGCGGATTACATTCATCGAAAGCAAATCCATGCTTTGAAAACAAGCAACCAAGAAATCCCTGGCTCTGAGAATATTTATCATCTTGTGATTATTCCGGTGGCAAAAGAGGCTTATGGCATTATCAAACCTAGTATAGATGGCATCCTCCGGGGGAGCTATCCGGCCCAACGGATTGTCGTATGTATAGCTATAGAAGAATGGGCTGATGAACTAGTCAAAAAAGGGGTCCTCAGAATACAAGATGAGTTTCGAGAAACATTTATGGACTTCCATGTGATTGTCCATCCCAGTGGGCTTCCCGGCGAAGCCAGGGTCAAAGGTGCCAATACGACTTATGCCGCCAAGTCTGCGACACAATATTTCAGAGACAGGGGCATCCCGCATGAAAATATTATCGTCTCCTGCTTTGATGCTGATACGGTTCCTGGTTCAGACTATTTTGCCTGTTTGACATATTATTTTCTGGTGACGTCTTGTCGGCACCAGGCTAGTTTCCAGCCCATTCCTGTTTACAACAACAATATCTGGGAAGCGAGTAGTTTCGCCAGGGTCCTCGATATCGGCTCATCTTTTGTCCAAATGATTGAAGCAACAGACCCTGAAAAACAGATTACATTTTCGAGCCATAGCATGAGTTTTAAGACTCTGATAGAGCTTGGGTATTGGTCCCGTAACATCATATCTGATGATTCATCTATTTATTGGAAGGCGTTTCTTCATTTTGACGGTCATTATGAAGTTGTGCCGATGTACGTAACATTATCAATGGATGTTACACAGGCTGACTCTGTGATGAAAACATTTGTGAATGTCTATAAGCAAAAAAGGCGATGGGCATGGGGAGTGGAGAATTTTCCAATCGTTATGAGAGGTTTTTTGTCGGCTCGAAATATCCCGCTGAAAAAGAAAATGAAACACGGATTTAAGCTCCTTGAACGGCATATCAATTGGGCGACATGGCCGTTTCTGTTATCTATCGTCTCGTGGCTTCCGGCACTATTTGGAGACAGGGAATTCTTCAGTACGACTGTGTATTACAGTGCTCCACAGGTCAGGTCAGTCATTTTTCAATTGGCATCTGTAAGCCTTATAAGCTGTATTCTCACAAGCCTTCTGCTCCTACCAAAGAAAAAGGTCAAACACCATACTTTGCGAAAGATAAGACACGCTTTTGAATGGCTGCTTGTTCCGGTTGTTAGCATGGCCCTGGGCGCTATTCCTGCCTTAGATGCTCAGACTCGACTTATGTTTGGCCGATATATGGATTTTTGGGTGACCGACAAGTTTAGAAAAATGTAGTTGTTTTTGTCTGTAGTGAGAACTTTTTGCATGGTTCGGGCATACGTATCCATTGTATTCCTAAATTTATAGGTAAAAATGCCGCGGCGTAAATTTTGTCCATAATTAAAGCAAGACCAGCCGCTGTTTTAGGTTTTAGGATTATATTGACCAGGGGCAAAGTAGATATCATTTCCTGAGGTATAAGCCGATGGATCAATCTCAGAAAAAGCTCTTACATGTCATGGTACCCCCTTATGAATTTCTATATCATCAAGATTAAAACCTGATAAATAAGGAGCGAGGCCCTGGGCCAACCTGTGCCTCTACCGCCAGCTCCTGCAGGAAGGCCGGCAACAGCCCGTTCCTCTTGTCATGTGACGTATTGCTCATTGATTCTATCAAACTTCATAGTGGACAGGTCAATCGTAATATAGGTGAACTCATTAAGTTGACCGGGTTGGATGCATATTGTCCTGCCAAGTTTTGCATACCATCGTCCTGTGACTTCAGGAGATTCATGGATATGACCATGGAGCGAAAGCTTTGGCTGATATTTCTTCAAAAAGTTGTAAATCGCCTTTGACCCTACTTCTGCGCCGTGATAACATTTATCTAATCCCAGTCTGTATGGGGGCATGTGGATTACATACACGCTCTTTGCCATATCTCCTGGGCGTACCAGGCGATCAAGTTCTTCCTTTATCGTTGAGAGTGTTTTTGCATAGACAAACCAGTCATCTATTTCCTGCCATCCATCTGGTGCAGACAACAGTCCTTTTCCGAACTGCACCTGGAATATATAGTCATCCGTGTCCATCCTGCATCTGTCTTTGAGTCGAAATGGATAATCAACTACCCAGTTCATACCTGCGAATGTGTAACCTCCGATTTCAAATTTGCGTTGCGCCAGGCAGACTACAAAGGAATACTTATTACAAGTTTCCTCAAAGAGTTGATCGAAAATTCCAAGGTCATCGTTTCCCAGGTAGCAGAGATAATAAATCCCGGCAGAATTGAATCGTGCAAAGTGATTGTCAAGGTAGTCAGTAATGAATTCGCCTTGTCTGAACAGATCATTGTTCTTGGGCAGCATATCACCGCCATTGATGACTACTTTTGCTTTAAAGTCTTTTGCTGCTTCAAATAGCCGCTCATATTTCCACTTGCTTCCGTGCAAGTCTGTTACAAATAGCACTCTCATTCAGGCAGCTCCCTCAATAATATCACATAATGTTTCCAGCATACAAGAAGTCCGCCGCATGCGGTTTGGGTTGGAGTGTAATCTCGAACCAGATACATGTTGTCATACGCGGTTTTTGACCAAGCCCTTATTTCTGAAAGAGTGCTTTTTTGAAATGTTCAATTGCCACGCGAATAAATTCTTCGTCTAATTTGCCGATGGACGAAGGTGTTTCAAAGATTCGTTTGGGCATGCGCAGGTTGTCCAGAGAAAAACCTTCGCGAGTCTTGAACCTGTATTTTGCTTTGTGTATCTCTTCCCCGATACGATAGAGATCCTCTGGAGCAAGATCAAAACCTGCTAAATGGAGCGTTTTTAAGACAGTATCCGGCTTATATATTTCTCTGGCAAAGAAGCAAATTACAAGGCTTGACAGAATCTGGCGCCACCCTTCCTCAGCCAGCAAGGTTTTAGCAAGCTCCTCAGGGCTGAGCTGTTTTTTCTTCTGATCAACGCTATAGCCGGCATTGTCCAGATGACTGTGTCTGGCGCCGATTAGAACCCCAATCCACCGGACAGTGAGAGCAGGCTATCCGTCTGCCCAAATACTGTTCTGCAAATGTTTCACCGGAAATCCCAGATGCCCCTTCAAATCTCGCTTCCTTAAGATTTCTCGTGGGAAGTCCGCCTA
>QMMZ01000164.1 GCA_003647525.1 Deltaproteobacteria bacterium
CTTTCGGTTGTGATTTTAAGTTTTGCTGCTGAATTTACTTCAGGATTTGCGGCAGCCGGGGCGCTTCTTGATGCAGGAGTAATTACAACAAAACAGACTGTTTTAGCCCTGCTGATCGGAAATATAATTGCATTTCCGATTCGTGCTCTGCGTCATCAGTTGCCAAGGTATATTGGAATCTTTTCTCCGAAAATGGGGACTCAATTATTGATTATGGGCCAGGGTTTTCGGATTGTGAGCCTTGCCATTATGGGGATAATTTACTATTATTTAGGATGAATTCGATTTTTTACGAATTTAGTAGATATCAATGATTACAAAAAGAAGGCTGAGGACAGGGTTTACAACCGGAACTGCTGCTGCTGCTGCTGCAAAGGGAGCTCTTTCCTTGATTTTGACCGGTGAAAAACCTTCCAGTGTTCAAATAGAGCTTTTAACCGGAAATAATATCATTATTCCCGTATTTACCTGTATATCCCAGGGAGAAAAGAAAGCAAAATGTACGGTAATAAAGGATGCAGGGGATGATCCTGATATAACGCATAAGGCGGAAATCGGAGCAACAGTCACACTCCTGGACAATGGAAATCAAAGGACTGTATCTATAAACGGTGGAAAGGGTGTAGGCATGGTCACCAAGCCGGGCCTTGAAATTCCACCCTGGGAAGCGGCAATAAACCCGTTTCCCAGGAAAATGATTACACAAGCTGTTACGGAGTTATTAAAAAAATACAATAAAAACAAACCGGTAGAAGTCGAAATTTTTGTACCTGAAGGGGAAAGACTGGCTGAAAAGACTTTGAATGCAAGGCTGGGCATTCTTGGCGGGATTTCTATTCTTGGAACAACAGGTGTAGAAAGGCCCATGTCTCATGATGCCTATATCGCGACGATAAGGTTGTCCATCTCTGTTGCAAAGGCTTTAGGCATAGAAAGGGTGGTGCTTACAACAGGCCGTCGCAGTGAAAGATTTTCCCAGGCTTTGTTTGAGAAGCTTCCTGAAGAGGCTTTTATACAGATTGGTGATTTTTTCAAAATGTCTCTTGAGGATGCATCAAAGAATGGTTTTAAAAAAATTATTCTCGCCGCTTTTTTCGGAAAAGCGGTAAAGATGGCACAAGGGGTGCCCCACACTCATGCCGCCAAGTCAAGTTTGAGTATAAAGAAGCTTTCAGACTGGTCATTTGAAATCACAAAAAGTCGGGAATTTGCGAAAAAGATATTATCTGCAAATACAGCAAGACATGCATTTGATTTTATTATGAATGAATATCCTCAAATTATTTCCCATGTAGGAAGAAAAATGGTTAAAGCTGCCAGGATGTTTACAGGTTCTGATATTGATATACAGGGCATTATCTTCAATTTCAGCGGGGATGTTGTATTTGATTCAAATGATAGGGAGTTAAAACAAACATGAAACAGGTATCTGTAATCGGAATGGGACTTACTCCCGAAGATCTTACTGCAAAGCATCTGAAATTGATAAAAGATGCTGATGTCCTGGTAGGAGGAAAACGGCATCTTGAGTATTTCAATGATTATGCAGCAGATAAAAAGGAGATCAGCAAAGATCTTAAAGGTGTGATTCGATATATAAAAAGCAAGATGCGCAAAAAAAATGTTGTAGTGCTTGCATCTGGTGATCCGCTGTTTTTCGGTATAGGTTCCTTGCTGATAAAATCCCTTGTGCCTGACAATGTTGTGATATATCCAAATATTTCTACTGTTGCTGCGGCTTTTTCCAAAATAAAGGAGTCCTGGAATGATATTTCAGTCGTAAGTTTGCATGGCAGGAATAGTGAAAGAGAACTTTTCAGCAGACTTGACAGGAACGAAAGCGTGGCTGTTTATACAGATTCACAAAAAAATCCTGCATGGCTTGCCGGACGTCTGCTTGAAAAGGGGATTAAAGATATAAAAATGTGCATTTTTGAGCAGCTTGGAACTGAATCCGAATGTTTTGACTGGTATGAACCAGGCCAGGCTGCGGATATGAATTTTTCACAGCCCAACCTGATTGTATTAAAACGACATCCTTTTCAGCCTGAAGGGAATAAGGAACTTCACCTGGGCATGCCGGATAATTGGTATGAATACCAGAAAGGTCTTATTACAAAATCAGAGGTTCGTGCTATTACAATTTCCAGACTTTGTCTTTCAAATGATCATATATTGTGGGATCTGGGAGCAGGTTCAGGTTCTATTTCGATCGAAGCATCTCTTTTTATAAAAAAGGGCAAGATATTTTCAGTTGAGCAAAATCAAGACAGAATCAACAATATTAAGGCGAATAAAAAGCGATTTAATGTAAAAAACCTGGAAGTTGTCCATGCTGTTCTCCCGAACGGTCTTGAGGATCTGCCTGAGCCTGACCGGATATTTATCGGTGGTGGTGGCAGGGATCTGGCGAAAATCATAGATACAGCTTCAGAGTATCTAAAGCCGGACGGAGTTATGGTTATAAATACCGTTATTCTGTCGAATGTTGAAGCTGCCCTTAAAACGCTTAAAAGCAAGGGATTTAAAACAGATATTGTTTTAGTCCAGATTCATCGGGGACAGGATATGCCGTGGGGAGAACGGCTCGAAGCATTGAATCCTGTGTGGATAATTTCTGCAATTAAAAAAAAGTAACACCTTAGCGTTATGAAAATATATTCGCTTCAGGTATAATACATTCAAACCATGAAAAACTCACGCATAAGATATCTTAAAGAAAGAACTTGCCACGAATGAAAATAATAGTAACAGTTCAGCAAGCCCTTAATAAACACTGACAAGATCCTACAAGGTTCTTTCTTAACGATCTCTAATGCGCTCAAACAGTTTCCTGTTTTGAATGTATTATACCTGAAGCTCACGCACGTCCGATTTTTTGTTTTATAAAGCTAAAATGTTACGAAAATATAGAGATCAGATTATTGAAAAATAGAATATGAAAGCCCGATCAAACATCAATCATCAAAATGAATGTGCTTTGAAACCTGTAATATTCGCAGGGGCAGGGCCAGGCGATCCCGAATTGATAACGGTTAAAGGACAACATGCACTTGCTGGCGCAGATCTTGTGATTTATGCAGGTTCTCTTGTGCCTGAGACTGTATTAAAGTGGACAAAACCTGAAACAAGGGTTTTAAACAGCGCTTCCATGAATCTTGAAGAGATTGTCGATGAAATTGAAAAAGCGTACAAAAAAGGAAAACATGTAGTTCGCCTTCATACCGGAGATCCGAGTCTCTATGGCGCTATATTTGAACAAATGGCACAGCTGGATAAAAAATCTATCCCCTGTAAAATTATTCCCGGAGTAACTGCTGCATTTGCCGCCGCCGCAGCCATGGGAATAGAATATACCCTGCCTGAAGTTTCGCAGACACTTATTTTAACCCGTATGGCAGGCAGAACACCTGTGCCTGAGAATGAAGCGCTGGAATTACTTGCAGGGCATAAAGCTTCCATGGCGATTTATCTTAGCATATCCATGGTTGATAAAGTGGCGCGGGTTCTTGAAAAAGCATATGGAAAAGATGCGACCTGCGCTGTTGTTTATTGTGTCAGCCAGCCGGAAGAAAAGATTATTTTTACAAGCCCTGAAAAATTGCCGGAAATAGTGAGAAAAAAGAAGATAACAAGGCAGGCTCTTATTATCATCGGGAAAGCGTTGGATATCGGCAAACACAAAGAAAAATATAAATCAAAACTATATGACAGGAATTATTCACACGGGTTTAGAAAAAAAAAATGATAAAATCGCCTTGTGGGCCATTACTCCAAAAGGCGTACTGCTTGCCCGGAAAATTGCAGAGAGCCTGCCTGATGCAAGATTGCACCTTTCCGCTGATCTGAACATAAATGATATCCCGGCTTCTTATTTTGAAAGACTCGCTGATGCTATTGCCGGCGACTTTCATGCATACACAGGACATGTTTTTATAATGTCAACGGGAATAGTAGTCAGGCTTATTGCTTCCTGTATCCGAAACAAGACAACTGATCCGGCAGTTGTGGTGGTTGATGAAACCGGCAGACATGCCGTAAGTCTTGTTTCCGGTCATTTGGGCGGCGCCAATTCTCTTGCGATAAAGGTTGCCGGGTTAATAGGGGCTGAACCCGTAATAACCACAGCTACGGATGTGAACCAGGTGCCTGCTATCGATCTACTGGCAAAACAGCATAATCTTTTTATAGAAAACCCGGAAGCTATAAAAAATATAAACATGGCCTTTATTACCGGGGAAAAGTTTTATCTACACGATCCATACGCACTGCTTTGTGACAGTATCGATCCATCATATATTCTTGCGGCACATATTCCTACAGATTTTAAAAAAGGACAAATTACGGAAAATGAAGATACGCCTGGTGTATTTATAGATGACGCGCTGGCAGATCTTTCAAAAAAGATGCTGATATTAAGACCCGGATCACTCGTTGCAGGAATTGGATGCAATAGAAACACAACCATGAAGGAGATTAAAGAATTTTTTGAAGAAGTACTTGAAGGATCGAAACTTGCCATAGCCAGCGTGATACGTATAGCAACGATTAATTTAAAAGCAGATGAATCTGGGCTCATAGCCTTTGCAGAAGAACTTAAGCTTCCTATTAGTTTTTACGACAAGGAAGAATTAAACCGGGCAGACGGTATTAAATCACCATCCGACATGGTGGAAAAACATACAGGAGTAAAAAGCGTATGCGAAGCAGCCGCAATTCTTGCGTCAAAAAACGGAAAACTGATTGCGCCAAAACATTCGACCCGAAATGTCACAGTGGCCATCGCCAGAATACCCTTTATATCGTAGGAACAGGTCCGGGAAGTTATGATCATTTGTCCAAACGGGCAACGGATGTTCTTGAATCGGTGGATACTATTGCAGGATATACCACCTATATAGATCTAATCCGCCCTTTTATTAAAGATAAGAATATAATCAGCACTGGAATGACCAAAGAGGTTAAACGTGTGAGAGCCGCCATTGATGTTGCTCTTACAGGAAGATCATGTGCAATTGTTTCGAGCGGTGATCCAGGGATTTATGCAATGGCCGGGCTTGTTTTTGAGATATGCAAAAAGGAGAATATCCAGGTCTTACCTCCTTTTTCAAAGGAAAGGGCCTTGAATGAAAAATCTACACTAACAGTTGAAGTTGTTCCGGGAATACCCGCGCTCTGCGCCGGCGCATCTCTTCTCGGAGCGCCATTAAGCCATGATTTTGCATCCATAAGCTTAAGTGATCTTTTGACTCCCTGGGAACTCATTGAAAAACGTATGGAAGCTGCTGCAAGTGCGGATTTTGTAATTGTTTTGTATAACCCTAAAAGTAAACGAAGAAGCCGGCAACTCGAAACAGCGCAGAAGATTATATTAAAATACAGGGATAAAAAAACCCCTGCCGGAATAGTTGTAAGTGCCATGAGAAAAGATGAAATAGTGACGATTATTCCCCTTGAAGATCTTCACAAAGCAGACGTAAACATGCAGACAATAATCTTTATCGGAAACAGCACATCGTTTACTTACCTGGATTTTATGGTTACACCAAGAGGATACAATGGAAAGTATTTACAGACATAATATTACCTGAATTGAGCGATTAGCCTTTAGCGGTTAGCTATTAGTTTGATGATTCCAAGAGGTTTTACTATTACAAATTTTCATCCGTTGGGTGTTATTTC
>QMMZ01000165.1 GCA_003647525.1 Deltaproteobacteria bacterium
ATGAAAACTGACTCTATTGTTTTGCCGGAGTATTTATATCCAGGCTGTGTTTTAATTCGTTCAGTTCTTTTTCAAGTTTTTTAATCTCTTCCTGGTTATAAATTGTTTTTAATCTTTCATAATGATTTTTAATTTTCTTCTCGATTTCAGGGAAAATGTCTCTTTCAAATCTACGCTTTTGTTCTATTGTATAACCGGAAATAATTTTTGCCTGTTTCTCAAGAGCTTCCAGCAAACGATCAAAATCATCCGATTTTACAAAAACCTCCAGTTCATTCAGCAGTATTTTTGAATGCTCAATAACAGTATTCGCAACTGGACTCATTGAATCAGCCGCGACCACCATTTTATAAAAAACCAAGGTTACTCCATTTAAAGTTGTGCCTGATTTAATCTGAGGATTATCAATATCCTTTGAAAGAATATCCATCAGAATACGTGCCGGGCCATTGCTGAATAAAGGATAATCCACTACAAACATTACTCCTGATCTGACCAGCCCTTTGAATTGAGAAAATATAATCAAATCAACGGCAGTTTTTCCATTTTCACATAAAGAAACATTTTTCACCCTTCCTACAGTCTGGTCACAATGGGCGTAATCTACCTTTGCGCCGACCTGCAATTGTTTTGTTTCATCAAATAAAATACGCAGCTTTAAATCGGATCCTGAAAAATAATCGCAACCCAATAATAATGCTGATGCTATAAAACCCATTAAAATTATTTTCAGTGGCTGTTTCATCTGTTATCCTCTAAGCTTTAACCTCTTCATTTAAAATATTTTGGAAACTGGACATCAAATTAGCAATTATATCATAGTATCTTCTGGCACCTTCTCCTATACGCCGTTCTTCCAGCTCCTTTAAATATGGTATGTTGATTCTTTTCAGTTTGGTATACTGCTCTTCGATTAACACATTATACATACTGCTTTGTTTGTTGATCTCCACTTCCAGTTCATAAAATTCTTTAGACAAGAAAATTGCTCTTTCTTTTCTAATATTATCTTTGCTCTTTATAAGAAACCTGAATCCGTGGCACGATAATTGCTTTTCCCTTCATGTGGGAAAAATGCAACACCTGATTCTGCTTTCTATGTGCAAAAACAAAAGAAATCTTCACTTTTTTTACGGTTAGTTTCATTTATGCTGATTTTGGATACACTCCACCTGTCGGTGTCGTACACCATTTAAGAAAGTATAGCTATATCAAATAGTTATACTTTAACAGGAATCGCCCTTGACGAGCCTTCCGTGATTGGCTTTTTAAACCTTTGATAAATTGATTTCCATGCCTTTGCCCATGCACAGTATTTACCAAAAGACAGAAACCATTGTTTTCCCCGTGTAGTTAAATGGCTTGCTACGTAAATCAGATCCTGCATTACTGTACGAATTCGCCCCCGGCCTGCCTTTCCTCGATAAGATGGGTTGTCTTCCTTATTCCCATTGTCTCGCAGGCTCTCCTGACCGCATAGCCGCAAAATGTTATACGACAACATCCCCAGAAGTAAAACCAAAGCATTGGTCTTGAATTTTCCGCTCGGCAATCTTTCTAAATCCATATCGGACTTGAGTTCTGAATGAAACTGTTCGCTTTCTCCATGCTCATGATATAACCAGATGATTTCATTTGGGATTGCTTCAAGACTGGTCCAGTAGTTATCTACTTCAATCTCCGGTACTATATGAAACTGCCCCTTCTTATCTATGCTTCGCTCTGTTACTTCAAAAACAATTCGCAAAAGTTTCTCAAAACCAGCTACATTTCGATATATTTCGCCTTTCCATACGGTCTTGCCATCACGAGGATTACTCTTTTGGCCAACTTCTTTTGCTATCTGTAACCAATCTGCCTTGCTTTCTATGCGTATATTCCGCTTAATGATCCACTCAACACCCTCATCTACGCATACTCTAATATTGTCAAGAGAGTCATTGCCCGAGTCAAGACGAACCAATATAACCTCGTCTGTTATTGACTTCGAATACTTGATTGATTCGGAAAGAAATTCAACGGTACCATTTTGACGATGCTGTTTTCCTTCACGCATCTCTAAATTAACCAGATAACCGTCTCTGCCAAGATATGCAAAAATGGGAGCATAACCGTCATGTCCTTTATAAGTTCTTGATACTCCTTCTTTATTAGTCTTTGAATTGTCAAAAGGACTTACATCAATGTCAAGCGGAATCATTACCCCTTCCGATGTTGAAACCCCTTTGATATCTGGAGCAGTATTCCGAATTAACCTGGCAGATTCTTCCTTTATGATGCCATCAAAAGCGTCTTCTACAACATCTAATCTCTGACGCAATGCACTACTTGAAGGACATCTGTTTATCCCCAAACTCTGAGCAAAAAAAGGTGTCTCACGAAAAGGCTCAATAGCATTATAGTCCGGCTTCCCAATGCATTGTAAGCCTATCATCGAAAAAACCATATCTGAATGGCTAATAACAGGTTCCTTACAGTTAATCAATTCAACACTGGAAAGTCGGTCATTCAGATCAGTTCTTTCTAAAAGAGCTCCTGCCAATGCTAACCCCGAATGACTCGAAAGATTTTCCGATCTTTCGTTAAACCTGAAATTTACTGTCATGCTATCCTCCATTTCCTATTTTGTTATTAGAATTATAGAGGATACCATGCTTCCATCAAAAAATCTAGAATTTTATCACAATAATCGTATCTTTTATGGTATTAAATCCGAAGACTAAAGAAAATATAAACTAAGAAAGCAAATTTACTTTCATCGGATAGGTGAAACAATACTGACTGTATTTACTTGTTATTACTTGTAAATCAAAATTCGTGCCACGGATTCAGGAGACAATAATAATGACATAAAAATGGATCATGTGGCAATAGACCGGTTTACCGGCGGCGGTGTTGATCAAATGAAGTTTGATGACTACCCTCTTCCAGGCAGCAGAGACAAAGCTCTAACCCTTAAAGGCACAGTCTGGATTAAAAAAGGTATTGATGAGGAAGGAAGAAAAGCACTTTGCTTATCTTTCGCGGATTTAAGAGATGGATTTTTAACTCTTGGAGGACTTGGCGCTATTGGATACGGGAATGTTGATCATCTTGAATTTATAGAAAAACCGGACTGGTTTAAACTTCCTGACAGAAATACTGCAAATATTGATTTTTCTGACAGGCGCATGCAGTCTCCTTTTTCAGAACCAAAACTAAAAAACAATGTGATCTATCATCCTCATACTTTCCTGAAACCGCCTGCAAGAAATGTTGCGCGCGAAAAAAATCCTGTCTCGCACATAAAAAACAAGGATACTGACGGAAACCCTTTATGGTCAGGAAAAATCACATGCAGTCTTACTACACATGGACCTGTTTTCATCCCGGATACAAACAATGACGACTATTTTAATATGAAAGAAAAATATCCTGATCATAAAAATTACGGTGAAGATAATATTAATAAAATAAATGAAAAAGACTTTAGCTCAATTGAGCAGCAGAAACTTAAAGCCGCGATGGACTGCAATAAAAAAATAGCTGAAGCAGCAGAGCATAATCGCAAATTTTTGAAAATTAATTTTAGCACTGAAGAAAGAGAGGAAGTTTTAAAAGGAAAAGCACCTGTCTTTTTTGTAAAGTATTCATCCCACGGTGAAAACGGATATGACAAGGATTGGATTGCTTTTTTAACATTAGAAAAAAATAAGAAAGGTAAAAAGAACAACAAGGCGGAAAAAGGTTACATAAAATTTACAGGACCAAGCATGGTTAATGTAGATTCTGATATAAAAAAATCAAACGCTGAACTATTTTCCTCTATTTGGGAACAAAAAGATTCAAAACCGACACACATGAGTATTCCGTGTTAAAAAGATGCGAACATGTTTTTGTGAAAAAAACATCTGAAGAAAATATTTACGCCCTTCCTGAAAACATCCGCAAACAATACAATGATCTGAAAAAAGATAACAGGGACAATACAAAAACAATCCCTGAAGTTTTTCGTGCATGGACAGCACATGAAAAACTGACTGAAGGAGATCTTGTTTACTTTAAACATGACAATAACGAGAAAATTACAAGGATCACGCCTGTGCGTATATCCCGTGGAATAGACGACAATCCCATGGGGAAAAAATTTCCGAACAACAATGCTTCATTACGCCCCTGCCATCACGAGTGCATTGAAAACTGCGATGAATGCCCGGAGCTTTGTAATAAAGTAAGTGACTATTTCTCACCGCATCCACTCGGACTTTGTCCTGCATGTCACCTGTTTGGCACAGCACATTATAAGGGCAGGGTTGGTTTCGGAACTGCATGGCTTAAAACCGATAATCCTGTATGGTATAAGACAGACAATGACAACCCTGCCAGGGGAGGGTCTCTGACACTTCCGCTTCTTGAGCGCCCCCGTCCCACATGGTCTATGCCTGATAAAAACGCAAAAATTCCCGGAAGAAAATTTTATATTCATCACCCCTGGTCCGTGGATAAAATAAAAGAAATTGTTATCAATGAAAACAAGAGAACAATTCAGCCTGTTGGAAAAGACAATGTATTTGAATTTGATGTCAGGTTTGACAACTTAAGAAAATAGGAGCTTGGTCTGCTTATTTACGCTCTTGAACTGGAGGACAACCTTGCGCACAAACTTGGCATGGGAAAAGCTTTGGGGCTGGGGAGTGTGCAGATAAAAACAGAAAGTATGTTATTAAAAGATGATTTGAAAAATGCAGTCGATATTGATAAACATAACAAAGAAGAAATTATAAAGGAAGGATTTACGCATCTTCGCAACAATTTATTATCAGGCGACTGTACCGATGTTTTACAAAATGAATATATAACACAGCTTCGCGTGCTACTGTGGCTTCCTGAAAAAAACAATGATATTCAGGTACACTATCCAACTCTTGTGGAGGAAAATGATGTTCCAGGCTATATTAATCTACAAGATAATTTAGAAAAGAATGATCGTTTAAAATTTCTTCGCACTCCCTGGGATAAATGGCACGATTATTCGAAAACTCAGGCTGGGAGCATAGAAAAATCCGTTCCCAAAAAATCAGATATCAAAACTCAACCTGCAGTACCGGATAAACCCAAACACACAGGCACTGTTAAATGGTTTAACGATGAAAAAGGTTATGGCTTTATTGAACGGGAAAATGGACCGGATGTATTTGTTCATCATTCAGGCATTACAGCATCTGGTTTTAGGACTTTAGATGAAAACGACAAGGTCAAATTTGATATTGTGCAGGGTGAAAAAGGCCCTGCTGCGATAAATGTAGAAAAATTTACATGGTAAATTCCATTGGTTAAGCCGGTATTGAGCTTTCAGTACAATACAACCAACACTAACCACGGAAATTACCAGAGAGCCAAGGAATGACCATAATACACGAGTGACGTAGATGGGACTTACGAAATATAGAAAATATCCAGGGGAGGTGCTTTAATGCTTAATCCAAAAAAACAGACCATAAAAGAACTGGATGAATTAAAGCCACAGGCATTGGCGAAAGTATATGACCTGATAACCGAGCTAAAACGGATAAATCAGGTACAAAAAAGCAAACCGGCTGCCGCTGATTATATAAAGGTGAGGGAGGCGTTAAAACAATGCAAAGGGTCTCTATCTGAAGATATAATACTGGAA
>QMMZ01000166.1 GCA_003647525.1 Deltaproteobacteria bacterium
ATTATTATATAAGTATGAATGTATCGTCTCGCTTTGCTGCGAATCGGAATATAATAGTCAGTATTTATTATCAGTAAATAGCTTTCAAATCAGAGCTGTTCCACGTTTTTTGAATAGGATACGTTCCATCCTCTTTTTGAATTTTTCGCATTTATTTCGCAAGATACTGTATATCGTAAGGCATAATTTCAAATTGTCAATATAGTTCTACAAGATAATTTATATTGCATTTTATTTGTTATTTATTGCATATTTTATTGCAGTTATTATTATACCGTGATATTTAACATTTTTATGCAACTCAAACTTAGCAAAATAGCTAAAATTCAAAGCGGTTACATCAGTCGCGTGAAAATCGAGTTCCGAAAAGACGGCACTCATTTTCTTATGCGGGCAAGGGATGTTGATGCTCATCACCTGACCTATCGGAGAGATTCCCTGATTCGCTTTAATCCCGCCATGTCTCGTAATGACTGGATTTTAAATGCAGGGGATATCCTGTTTATGGCCCGTGGAGCACGAAATTTCTCAGTTATGCTTCAAGAAATACCTGACAACTTATTGGCCGCAGCCTGTTTTTTTATTGTGCGTGTGAAGAGAAAGGATGTTATGCCGGCTTATCTGTGCTGGTATCTTAACCAGGTTCCTGTAGAACGCTACCTGCTTCGTCATAGCGGCAGAGGTGTACATATGCCGGTAGTCAGACGATCAACACTGGAAAAAATAGACATTCCTATGCCTCCACTAGAAATTCAGAAAAAAATTGTTGAAATGAACGCTCTTATGAAGAACGAACAGGAATTGATAGAAAAACTGGCTGAAAAACGGAGGGCCTTTATAACAGCCGCCTGCCTGCGAACAGTTAGGAATTCCTGATATATGAGGATATTGATATGAATGATCAACAAAAACGCGATACTATTTTTAATAGGATCTGGCAGGCCTGCGATACCTTTCGCGGCGTTATAGATCCTGGTCAATACAAAGATTATATCTTAACCATGCTTTTTGTGAAGTATCTCAGTGATATTCACAAATCCAAAGTAGCTGAATTTGAGAAAAAATACAAAGGAAATAAAATTCGCATAGAGCGGGTATTAGGCCGAGAACGTTTTATTATCCCACAAATTGAAATAAAGGACAAAGACGGAAAGGTCGAAGAGCGTTTTGGGGCGACATTTGACAGCTTATATGAAAGGCGAAAAAAATCAAATATAGGTGAACTGATTAACATACTGCTGGAACATATAGAAGATTCCAACAAGGGCAAGTTGCACAACGTTTTCAGGAATATTGATTTTAACAGCGAGGCCAACCTTGGTCAAACGCGCCAGCGAAATACGCGCCTGCAAAACCTGCTTCAGGATATTGTTGATTTGGATTTGAGACCGGAATCCATCGGCCATATGGATATAATCGGAGATGTATATGAGTACTTGATTGAAAAGTTTGCAGCTACAGCCGGAAAAAAGGCAGGCGAGTTTTATACGCCGGCAGAAGTCTCGGAAACACTTGCCCGCTTAGTGGCTCCGAAACCCGGCGACCGAATATGTGATCCTGCCTGCGGTTCAGGCTCTTTGTTGATAAGAACCGCCAAACAGGTGGGATCGGATGACTATTCCATTTACGGACAGGAAATGAACGGAAGTACCTGGGCGCTGTGCAAAATGAACATGTTCCTGCATGATATTGATTCCGCACATATTGAGTGGGAGGATACGATCAGGCAACCTTTATTTGTGGAAAACGGCGCTTTGATGAAGTTCGACGTGGTGATTGCCAATCCACCCTTCAGCCTGGACAAGTGGGGACAGGAAATTGCATCAGAAGACCGCTACGGTCGCTTTTATAGAGGCATTCCGCCCAAAAGCAAGGGCGACTGGGCCTTTGTATGCCATATGCTGGCAACGGCTGTCGAGGGAAAGGGGCGTGTCGGAGTTGTTGTGCCTCATGGAGTCCTGTTTCGAGGTGGGCAGGAAGGCAAAATACGGGAAGCAGTAATCAGAGAAAACCTGCTTGATGCAGTAATCGGACTTCCGGCAAACCTTTTTTTCGGTACAGGTATTCCTGCTACGCTGATAATTTTTGACAAGGCTCGCAAACACAACGGCAAAGGTAAGGTGCTTTTTATTGACGCCAGCCGGGAATTTGAAAACGCTACAAACCAAAACAAGCTAAGAATACAGGATATAGAAAAGATAGTTGATACATTCAGAAAGAAAAAAACAATAGAAAAATATTCCAATCTGGCAACCTATAAAGGAATTGAAGAAAACGAGTTCAACCTCAATATCCCCCGGTATGTGGACACTTTTGAGGAAGAGGAAGAAATTGATATCCCGGCAGTTCAAAAAGAAATCAAACAGATTGAATCCGAACTGGCTGAAACACAGGCAAAAATGAACGGGTACCTGAAGGAATTGGGGTTCTAATCATGAGTCGTAAAAGTAACCGCAAAGAGACACGAGAAAAACGAAAAACCGGAGATAGAACTGTGCCGGGTGATGCTTTGACTGTTGTCCACACCCGTGAATACGGCAGTCTCGTAGTTGATATCACCAAGCTGTTGGAAAACTCCCGTCGTACCTCAGCGCGAAGCGTCAATGCCATTATGACCGCAACTTACTGGGAAATCGGCCGCCGTATTGTGGAATTCGAGCAAAAGGGTGAAAAGCGGGCTGAGTACGGAAAGGCTATCATTGAAAGGCTGTCGTCAGATTTGAGTTCAAAGTTCGGACGTGGATTCTCGCGCCAGAATTTGCAGCAAATGCGGCAATTCTACCTTTCCTTTCCATCAGAACGAATTTGCCAGACACCGTCTGGCAAATCCACCCTTGCTCAAACGGCTTCCTGCTTTCCACTCCCCTGGTCAGCCTATGTACGCCTATTGGCTGTAAAGAACGAGCATGCCCGCCGGTTTTATGAAACCGAGGCCATCCAGGGAGGCTGGTCAGTACGACAACTCGACCGGCAGATCAATTCTCAGTTCTACGAGCGCACCGCCCTGTCAAAGAATAAGGCGTCCATGCTTGCTAAGGGGTCGCAGACGCAGTTTGACGATACGGTAACACCGGAGGAAGGGATCAAGGATCCGTATGTCCTTGAATTCCTTGGGCTCAAGAACGAGTATTCGGAAAGTGACCTGGAAGAGGCGCTCATTCGGCATTTGGAGACTTTCCTCCTGGAATTGGGAGGGGATTTCTGTTTTATTGGCCGACAGAAACGCCTGCGCATTGGAGACGAGTGGTATCGGGTGGATCTGGTCTTTTTTCAACGACGCCTTCGTTGCCTTGTGCTGATCGATCTGAAACTGGGAAAGTTTACACATGCCGATGCCGGACAGATGCATGTGTACCTCAATTACGCCCGTAAGCATTGGATGCAGCCCCAGGAAAATCCGCCCGTAGGTTTAATTCTTTGCGCTCAAAAGGACTCGGCGCTGGCAAGGTATGCGCTGGAAGGCCTGCCTAACAAAGTGATGGCAGCGGAATACAAAACTGTGTTGCCGGACGAAAAGCTGATTGCCGGGGAGCTGGAACGAACAAGGAAAATTCTTGAATCAAGAAAATTACGAAATACACCGGAATAGATTTTACCTCTTTCGTGTATTTCGTGTGGTCCGTGGTTAAATATAAGGTAAAAGTGTGAGCAAACGGAACAAAAAGAGGCCGGGATATAAAAAAACCAAGGGGTGGTGGATTCCAAAGGAGTGGGACGTTAACTCACTAGGATCATTTGGCTTGTTTTCGAAAGGAAAGGGAATTTCTAATACCGAAAAAAAAGAAACAGGTATTCCATGTATTACCTATGGGGATATTTATACAAAACATGATTTTATTATTAAGGAATTTCAGTCCTTTATTGATACAGAAACAACTCAAACAAGTCAAAAAATTAAAAAGAATGACATTCTTTTTGCTGGTTCTGGTGAAACCTTAGATGAGATTGGAAAATGTGTGGCGTACACAAAAAATGTGGAAGCCTATGCTGGAGGTGATATTGTCATTTTTAGTCCAAATAGGGTTGACTGTATTTATTTATCGTATGCGCTGAATAGTGATTTAATAACCAAACACAGAAGAAGATTGGGACAAGGTCATTCGGTAGTCCACATTTATTCTAGCGGCTTAAAAACATTACATGTTCCATTTCCCCCTCTCCCTGAACAGAGAAAAATCGCCGAGATTCTTTCCACTTGGGATGAAACCATCGAACAGACGCGCAAGCTCATCGATGCAAAAAAACGCCGCAAAAAAGCCCTTATGCAGCAACTGCTAACAGGGAAGAAGCGACTGCCTGGATTCAGCAAAAAATGGAATGAATCTTATCTTGGAGATCTTTTTGATGAAAGAAAAGAAATAAGATTTAATCATTTGCCGCTCTTAGCGATCACAGGAGATCGTGGAGTTATCCCAGCTTCAGAAATTGAAAGGAAGGACTCATCCAGCTCAGATAAATCAAAATACAAGCGAATCGCACCAGGCGATATTGGTTATAACACTATGCGAATGTGGCAGGGCGTATCGGCAGTTTCCGATTTAGAGGGAATTGTAAGTCCTGCTTATACTATATGTGTCCCAAAGAAAGGTGCCTATACAAAATTTATGGGATACTTTTTCAAATTTACTCCTATAGTCAACCTGTTCCGGAGATACTCACAAGGGCTGGTTAATGATACACTGAACCTTAAGTTTAACAACTTTGCCCGAATCAAAGTAAAAATACCAGATACTGAGGAACAAATATCTATTGCCGAAGTCCTTTCTGTTGCAAATCTTGAAATTAATGTCTTAGAAAATAAACTCACTGCTCTCGAAAAACAAAAACGTGGCCTTATGCAGAAATTGCTGACAGGTGAGATAAGAGTTAAAACATAGGAGAATCCTATGGAAGAATTGCCTCAATATGGAATACCTCCACATGAACTGCCGAATTACCTGGAAAAAGTTCAATCGCAGCTTCCGGCTTTGCAACTTTTAATGCAGCTCGGCTGGCAGTACTTGACACCTGAGGAAACCGTCAAGCTCAGACGCGGCAGATTGGGAACTACCATCCTTGAGCCGATACTGGCCGACCATATACGCACTCAATGCTGTTACGAATTCAAGGGCGCCACACATCTTTTTACGGAAAACGCCATCCAGAACGCAGTACAGGCTCTAAAGGTATTCAGGGCCACTGGTGCGACATATCAGAATGAACAAGCATATGATCTGTTGTGCCTTGGAACCAGTATACCGCAGACCATCGAAGGTGACACAAAGAGTTTTACAATAGACTTTATTGACTGGAAACATCCTGAAAATAATACATATCACTGCACCGCAGAATACAAAATAGAGCGGATCGGTTATCAAAAACACTATGTGCCAGATATTGTCCTGTTTGTAAACGGAATTCCGCTTGTTGTAATTGAGTGCAAGCGTTCTGCTTACACGCAAACCAGAAAGAAACCCATTGACCTTGCAATAGATCAGCTTGCCGATTATCAGGCAAAAGATGGTGTTCCACAGCTATTTCTTTATAGTCAGATTTTACTGGTCCTGGCTCGGGACAAGGCTCAGTACGGTACTACAGGCACGCCACGGCAGTTCTGGTCTGTCTGGAAGGGAGAAAACCTTGATCGTTCGATTGAACCGCTGCTCAAAAAACC
>QMMZ01000167.1 GCA_003647525.1 Deltaproteobacteria bacterium
ACTATCAGGTACTTTAGCGGGTTTTTCCTGAAGACTGAGCCTGTGAGCGGATGCTCTATATTCCAGATAGGCCTCTTTAAGAAAACGCGCCGTAGAATCATCCACTATCTTTGTCTCAATCAATGTTTCCAAAAGGCGCACAATGTCTGTCCATCCAGCAAGTTCATTATATTCGCTGGATTTCAAAAGTACAAGATACTGAACTATAAACTCAATATCAACCATACCTCCCTGGTCCTGCTTGAGATCAAAAATCCCTGGCTCCGGGCTTAAAAACTCCTTGCGCATACGTTCCCGCATGTCCCTGACCTCCTGCTGAAGCCTGGTTTTGCTGCGTGAAAGAGTAAGCACATCCTTGCGTATCTGTTCAAAATACCTCGCCAGATTAATATCTCCGCTTACAGCTCTTGCCTTAACAAGGGCCTGATGTTCCCACGTCCAGGCTTTTTCAACCTGATATTCTTTAAATGCTTTGATGTGACAAACCAGAGGGCCAGAGCTTCCACTTGGGCGCAACCTCATATCTGTTTCATACAGACTTCCTGCAGAAGTATGCGCGGTTAGAATATGAATAACTCTTTGCCCCAGGCGGGCAAAAAATTGAGCATTATCTATTGGACGTATTCCGCCCTTTGTTTGTCCTTTAGTCCCTGCATGAAGAAAAACCAGATCAAGATCGCCGCCATAACCGAGTTCAATGCCACCAAGCTTGCCATAGGCTATAACAACAAAACCCCTTTCACTTATTTTTCCGTCAAAAAGGCAGGTCGGCTTTCCATGTTTTTTAATTAAATGATTCCAGGAAATTTCAAGAACCTCATTAATTATTGTCTCGGCGATGTCGGTAAGATGATCACTTACTTTCATAAGGGGAAGGGCATTTGTAACATCGGCTGCAGCGACACGCAATATATTGATCTGTTTGAAAATACACAATTCTTCAATTTGATATTCAAGATCCTGGGCAGGTATATGGTTCAGTTTTTTTCTTATCTCATTTACAATATCAGATTTTTCAGGTGGTATATATAGAGTGCGGGCATCAAGCAATTCATCCAGAAGTACAGGGTGGAGCGCCAGAAAAGAAACTATCCATGGACTTGCATTTGAAAGTCCAACCAGATGAACAAGAGCATCAGGATTCTCCAAAAGAAGAGCTATATAACAGGTTCGCCTTTCTATTACTTTGATCAAATCGATTATACGGTTTAAAGAAAGATATGGTTGTTCTGATTTTCCGACTTCCTTCAACACAAGCGGGATAAGCTTATCAAGCCGTTTTCGCCCTTCATCGCTCATTGACCGTGTTTCCGGATCATTACGAAGATGTTCCAACAAACGCAATACTTCATCCGGCCCGTCAAATCCAGCATTAAAAAGCACTTTATTGCTATAGTCATTTTCTATCAGATCAAGCCATACATTTTTCAATTCATTATCAATTTTTTCGCCTTTTGTCTCAAAATCTTCAGTGGCAAGCAATTTATTAAAATGATAGTGGACACTTCCCATGTACCGTTTAAGCTCTAAAACAAAAAACTCCCATTTATCAAACCCCATTGATGCGGCAACACGTGCTTTCCCGACAGGATCCAACGGGATTTTATGGGTCTGCTGATCAGAAAATTCCTGAAGCCGGTGCTCTGTATTTCGTAAAAACTCATATGCCTCAGTAAGATCATTGCAAACAGCCTGTGGAATGTATTTTCTATTCGCAAGGATTTTTAACACATTCAGAATACTACGCTCCTGAAGAACAGGCACTACTCCGCCACGTATAAGCTGAAATATCTGTCCGAAAAATTCTATCTCTCTTATACCTCCGGCACCAACCTTAACATCCCCATCCATTCCCTTATGGCGTACTTCAAGAGATATTTTGTGCTTCATATCCCTTAAAGATTCATAAACTCCAAAATCAAGGTACCTGCGAAAAACAAAAGGCTTGAGTCTGCCCAAAAGTCTTCTGCCTGCTTCTTTGTCACCGGCCACAACCCTTGCCTTGATCCAGGCATAACGTTCCCATTCCCGTCCATGTCTCTGATAATAAGCTTCCATGTTGTTGAAACTCATAACCAAAGGCCCGCTTTCGCCAAAAGGCCGAAGCCGCAGATCAACACGAAAAACAAGTCCATCCGGAGTGGTTGTGCCAATAACATTTAAAAGACGTCTGCAAAGGAGTACAAAAAATTCTTCATTGCTGATCGACTTTGATTTACCTTTTGTTCTCCCGGCTTCAGTATATGCAAAAATCAAATCAATATCAGAAGAAAAGTTAAGCTCACATGCTCCGAGCTTACCCATACCAAAAATCACAAGATATTCTTGAGAGCCGTCAGCTCCTGTAGGATTGCCATATTCAAAACAAAGAGATTCATAAAGAACTGAAAGAGCTTCTTCTAAACATGCATCTGCAAAACTTGAAAGATCAGCCATTGTTTCTAAAAGACCTGCCCAGCCGGCAAGATCCCGCCACGCGATTCTTACTTTCTCACGAAGTCTGAAACGACGCAGTATACTGGAAATATCATTATTTTCTTTTGCCTCAGAAAAAAATATTTTAAGCTTATTATTATATTCATCCTTTTCGTACCGTCTTTTAATATCGCAGCTTATAATGAGATCAGCCAGCATCTTTGGATCGCGTATGCAGCTTCTGGCAACAAAATCACTGAAAGCAAAAACCTTTTTCATAACAGCAAATATTCCAGGATAATGCCTGATTTCGACTTTTGCATTCTCCGCTGCAGCTATAAAGGAATCCAGCTTATTCTTTGCTTCTTCTGCAATTTCTACTGGTATATCATTTGCTGGTTTCATATTTAATAACTGTTCACGGTTGTCGGTTGTCGGTTCACAGTTCACAGTTCACAGTTTTTTCAATGAACTATGCAACGATTGAAGCATTTTGGATATTGATTTCAACTCTTGAATTAATTCTTTCACATCTAAATCAGAAAATATATTAACCTCTCGTGAAATATAACAGGAAACTATCGGAGTTTAAAGTATTAATTCGTGGCTGACCGAAAACCCCTTGTTCCGAATGGTCAGCAATCCCCTTACCCTTATTCCCAGGAAATCGAAAACTGCATCGAACGGGCTGTACATAACGATGTTGGCGGGAAGCATTTTTTCTGGATCAACCGGAAGAGCTATTCTTAATGGTATAAACAGTTCTTGCTTTGCTATAGACTTTCAGATAATTAATTTCACAAGGTCAGAAGGAGGAAGGCGTATTAGTTATACGTCGACGACTGATAACACAGTGAAATTATTTATCTGAAAGTCTATATTTGGCTATATGGTAATTTGGGTAATAGAAAAATAGAGAGACAAAGCGGCATGCCGGAGTAATTATGAAATTCGGAAATTATGAATGTTATTCTGTTGAAATGGGCAGATTTTCACTGGATGGAGGCCCAATATTCGGGGTTGTTCCCAAGGCTTTGTGGGAAAAGAAGATCGCTGCCGATAATAAAAATCTCATTAAATTGACAACAAGATCTCTTCTTATAAAGGGTGAAGAAAGAACAATTCTTGTAGATACGGGTTTGGGTAACAAGTTCTCTAAAAAGCTGAAAAAAATATACAAAATTGATGAAAACTCGACAAATATAGATTTGGCATTAGCAAAATATGAATTAACCTGCAGCGACATTACAGATGTTATTATTACACACCTTCATTTTGATCACACAGGTGGTTCAACGTCCATCAAGGATGGAAAAACTGTCCCGACTTTTCCGAATGCAACATATTATCTGCAAAAAGAACATTGGGAATCCGCAATTAAACCAAATGCCGGAGATGCGGCAAGCTATATGAAAGAAGACTTTATGCCTTTGGAGGAATATGGGGTTTTAAAGCTTATAGAAGGCCAAAAGAAATTATTTAAAGGTATTGATATTATTGTAACTCAGGGTCATACGCTCGGGCAGCAACATCCGCTTGTAAAAGGCAAAACAAATTCCTTGTTTTTTTGTGCGGATCTTTTTCCCACATCAGCACATCTGCCCTACCCATGGCATATGGCATACGATAACTACCCTGTAACCATAGTTAGTGAAAAGGAAAAGTTTTTAAACAGGGCATTAAAAGAAAAATGGATACTTTTCTTCGAACATGACCCTGATATTGTTGCTGCCGGCATACGACAGGGTAAAAAAAATATAGAAATAGACGAAAAGATAGATATCTGAGCAAAACAAGCAAATCTATTGCTTTTTCTTAAGATGATAAAGCGAGGCTGTGCTGGTGCCAGATACGCATGAATCATTGGGAATCAATTTCCGTTATCCGTTCACACTGGCGGCATCTATCCTCGCTCTTCTTGGCACATCCCTATCCAACCAGATATTTTTTAAACCATTCTATTTGCTTTTGTGAAGTGATCTCAAACTTTTCTCCTTCATAAACCTCATAATGAGTAGCGTCTTCAACGCAATAGAACGATTTCGGATGATTAGCATTTTCGAATAAATATTCTGATTCTTTAAGAGGATTCACAGCATCTTTCTCCGCCGCTACAATAAATATTGGTGCCCTGACCGCAGAGATGAAATTTTCTGGTGCATACTCTATGGTTTGTTGAAGGGTAAGAACTGGGATTTTTACTCCTAATTTCGGAAATTTTTCAATTGCGGTTTTGAAGAAATCTTTTGACTGTTGATCAGTCAGTATTCGATCCACTGATAACTTCAGGGGTTTATTTTTTGTAACTGCCCTTTGCCATGCTTTCGTAAGCATCGTTTGGAGTTTCTTTTTCTCCTCATCGCTTTGACCACCGGTAATCACACGCTCACCATTGCCAAAAGTCAATTGAACGACCAAACATTTAGCCCTATTATCCATAGCCGACGTTACGATTGCATTGGCGCCTCCAAACGACGTACCCCAAAGGCCAATCTTTTCAGAATCTATTTCTGGAACCGTCTCCAAATAGGTAATCGCATTTCTGATATCTACTACTTGTTCTTGAGGAATAAGACGACCTCTTTCCCCTTCGCTATCCCCAAATCCACGATAGTCAAAAACAATAGCAATAAAACCATTTTTTGCAAAGGACTCAGCATATGCTGGAAGAAGAAGTTCTTTAATCCCTGCAAACCCATGACATAGAATTATTGCCGGCAATTTGTCTCCTTCAGAGTAATTATCCGGGATATATAAATCGCCTGCGATTTTAAAACCTTCCGAATAAAAATATATTTCTTTCTTCATCAGCCTCCCTCATTTAAATTTTATTTTTCCATCTAACCCAGAAGTCAATGCCAGCCATGGAAACAAGCCCTTACGCAAAAGCCACGAAACACAAAATACCGATAAAACCAAAAGCCGCGAGGTCATGGCTGTCAACTGCACTGACATATTCTGGGTTTTCTATTCGTTTTCTGATTCACTTAAACCTAAATTAAGCGATTTTTTACTCGACCTGCACCAATCTCTTGCGCATCAAGGACTTGCGAAAAGTCTCGACATATCCATTGGTATGCCTTCGCTTTTCGCAAACCTTGCTGCATCAAGATCACGGCATATTTCTTCGCAAAAAAACGCTCAACTTAGGTTAAAGCCTGGTTAATCTCAATTAAATTTCCGTCATTGTCCCTGAAATGAGCGGTGCGAATGCCCCACA
>QMMZ01000168.1 GCA_003647525.1 Deltaproteobacteria bacterium
ATGATTGAAGTTTCATGACAGCAGCCAATAATCGACAAGTCATTGGCAATGTAAGCAGAGGGCTTTTTTTTTATAACGAAGTCGCATTCGAAGTAGAAAGTGTAACCCCAAAAAAACAAATATCATGTGGCGGTGCCAAGCTGGCCAGGAACGATGTTCGTAATTCCCCATGCCCAAATATGATTTGCCTTCTTGAAAACATTGCTCAATCGGCCATCGCATATTGGATGCCTTTACAAGCTCTTGAAATTTAATCCGCCGTGGCGCATTGGAAATAGCATACTGGATTTGTCCATCTGAATTTTTTCTCATAAACAACCACCTTTCTTTTCCTTCCGGCAAATTTTTTCGGCTTAAATAAATCCTTACTCTGGCTACTTCCGCTGTGATTGGCCCTTTGGTGCCTTCTGCCAATATAACAGGCATCCAATGCAGTCGATGAGAGTTTGCGATTTCAGATACTTTTCTTGGTTTAGGCTGGCCTGACAAGAGTTTCATTTTCGTTGGGCGGGGACCACGTCCTTTATATTCAGGTAGCCCAATTTTAGGTTTTCGAGTAAACACTTTACTATCAGATCGTATGTGTGCAAAATAATAAATATCTTCTGGCAACTCATCCAAAAAGGAACTGTCAGAACCAAAGGTTGCATCACAACCAATCCATTTAGCCTGATAAAGCCCACTTTTTTTGATCTGGTCAATCAAATCCAGGGCGATTTCCAGTTTGGTCTGGAAACAAAGGTCTTCGGGAACCCAATTTTGTTGGCAGCGTTTTTTATTTGCTTCATCGAACCATTTTTCAGGCATGTACAATTGACCATTTAAAAGGCCATACCCTTTACAACTAGAGTAACCAACAAAAACACCGGATTGACAATTTTCGATTTTGCCCCTTTCCCCACAATATTGACGGGCAACACCGACAGATTCCTTTCCTTTCTTAACAAACTCACTGCTGTCAAGATTGATCATCCCGTTAGGATCACTGATCTGCTCAGACAAGAGTTGTTGATGGGTCATGAGCATTGCCTGATGATTCCATTTGCAATTTTTTAAGAATCGCTGCAATGAACGAACAGATTCTTCTCCTAAAAATTCCAAGGCTATGGGTTCAACGGATTTAGCTTGTGAATTGCTGATAAGGCCGGATAGATATGTTATTGCTAAACGTCTGTGCTCGATACGCCCATAGCAATCAAAAAATTGCTCATGAAATTTTATAAGTTCATTTGACATGGTGCGGATGTCATCCTGGGTGAGACTAAGGTCAGATACCAATCCGGGATGCCATTGGCTGTGGGATAATATCATTTTCAACTCCTCCAGTTTATATTGTGATTGTGGAGGGCTTTGAAAAAAACTAACCATTTTTTGTCTGCAACCGATAATGTCTCTGAATTTTGATTCTAATGCATAAAGATAAATCTCCTTTGGTTTGCCATGATAAATATAGCTGTTTCCTTTTTTACCACTGCCGTATGTTTGGCCAACATAAGTCCAGTTAGCGGCTTTGTAGATGGTTCCCTTAAACTTTTCCGGATCTACGAAAGTCTCTAACAACAGCAGCCGTTTCCCAAAATTTTTTCCCCAGTCTTTTTTTAAACTGCGAACACAACGGGAAAGCACATAAGAGGCTAAATTTTTGATTTGTACCCATGGTACGATTAGAAAGCGGCTGTTACACACCAAACAACTTAAAAAAATTTTACGTTGAGCATCGGACCATCCAATATAGGCATCCCGTGTTCTCAATTTCAGTGCGGGAGCACTGAATGACAATGCAGCGACTGGTTGATTTTTTATGAATGCCATATATTTCAGGCGATGTCCTAAAAGTTTCTTGTAACCGAGATAATGGTACCTGCTTACAAGCTGATCCCATGCAGACTCAAATGGTGAAAGGCTTACCATTCTGATATCAATGGTGAAGGTATCAACAGTACCGTTTATTGGTTTTGTATTTACAGCATGTTTCGATTTGATATCCAGCATAAATCAGTTTCTCCAGAATGCCGAAATTGTTGAGGCGACTATTTGAAGAACATACGTGCCCTTTTCTGTTTATATAAACAGATTTAAGAGAGAGACAAAAAAGGCTGAAATTCTTCAATATGCCCTTATAACTCACTTGTATCGCATCTATCAGCAAAAGTCTACAAAAAAATGCCGCTGTAGTATTAAGAAATTAATTTTAAAAAGGAGAAGAAGACATGATTAATCAATTCTTTAAAGATCCAAAAACAATTCTGCGCATGCACGAAGGTCCAATAGGGACCCACATTAACATTTATGCAAAATTTTTATGTGATCAGGGTTACTCTCGTCAGTCATCCTGTTCCCAGCTTCGCCTGATAGCAAATTTCAGCAAATGGCTTCAACTGCAGAATATTAAAGTTGAAGATATCAGCCATAAAATAATTGATAAGTATCTCAAATATAGAAAACAGTTCGTAAAAATAAATCGTGGTGATCAATTTGCTTTAAATAGACTTTTGGATATTTTGGATGGACTGGGGATCTCTTGTCGTAAAGTTATAAACAAGGCCAAAAGTGAATACCAACAGGTGGAAGATGATTTCAAAAATTATTTATTTAATGAACGTAATCTTGCACCTGCAACCGTTGTAAACTACCTGCCTATTGTGCATAAGTTTCTGTTTGAGCGATTTGGTAATAATCCAATCCGATTTAATAGCTTGCATGCCAGAGATATTACCGGATTTATTCTACGCCATGCTTCAAATTACAGCAATAAGCGGGCCCAATTAATGGTGACAGCAATCCGTGGATTTTTAAGATATCTGTTACTTCAGAAAAAAATTATTACAGATTTGTCAGCATGCGTGCCTACAGTTCCATGTTGGCAACTATCAACAATACCAAAGTATTTGCAGCCTGAACAAGTTCAAACCATATTAAAATATTGTAACAACAGGCAAGCCCCTGTGGGGATTAGAAATTATGCAATACTACTCTTATTGGCACGACTTGGCCTTCGTGCCTGTGAAGTTATAGCTATAGAATTGGAAGACATAGAATGGGAAACAGGTCACATCAATATACGAGGAAAAGGAGGAGGAAAAGTTCGATTTCCCTTACCGAAAGATGTCGGTGAAGCTATTGCCGATTATTTGAAAAATGGACGACCACGATGTCTGACACGACATGTTTTTGTTCGTCAGTACGCACCTATTCGAAAAATTGGCAATTCCAGTACTATTTCATCAATAGTAAGGCGTGCCATTATACATACAGGGATCAACTCACATCATAAAGGAGCCCATTTATTTCGACACACACTAGCTACTCAGATGCTCCGACAAGGTGCCTCGCTTGCTGAAATTGGTGAACTCTTACGGCATCAGAGTCCAAAGACCACGCTTATCTATGCAAAGGTAGATATAACAGCATTAAAAATACTTGCACAACCCTGGCCTGGAGGTGACTTATGAAAACGCTTCATGACGGTGTGGAAGAATATGTTAATATGCGCCGAGCACTGGGGTTTAAATTGGATCGACCAGGCAGATTGCTTTTTGATTTTGTTTCTTTTATGCAAGAGGAAGATGCCTCTCATATCACAACGGAGTTGGCTCTACGCTGGGCTAAAAAGCCCAAAAGCTGTCAGCCTTCATGGTGGAGCCAACGGCTCTCCTGTGTGAGGGGGTTTGCACAATATTGGAGTGCCATAGATACTCGTACAGAGATTCCACCCCTTGATCTTTTACCCAGTCAATATAAACGGCGTCCTCCCTATATCTATACAAATAGAGAAATTAAAAAATTACTTGGTGCGGCAAAAGATCTCCCGCTTAAATCAGGTATCCGAAGATGGACATACTATACCCTATTCGGACTATTGGTGGTGACTGGGCTTCGAATAAGCGAGGCCATTTCTCTTAAGTGTGAAGACGTGGATTTAGAAGAGAGTATATTAACAATTCAGGAGAGCAAATTTAAAAAATCCCGTCTGGTCCCTATTCACAAATCAACATGCAACAAACTCAAACAGTATGCGCATAAACGGGAACATTTTTATAATAGATATTCTGCCCCTTATTTTTTTATATCTGATAGTGGCCGGCCATTAACTTGTAATATTGTTCAGTGGACATTCGTGAAAATTTCACATCAAATTGGATTAAGAGGCCCATCTGACAGTTTTGGACCTCGGATACATGATATGCGCCATCGATTTGCCGTGACTACACTATTGAATTGGTATCGATCTGGTCTGAATGTAGAACGACACATTCCTACACTTTCAACATATCTTGGTCATGTCAATGTATGCGATACATACTGGTACCTGTCTGCCGTACCAGAGTTACTATCCCTGGCTGGGAACCGACTTGAAAAAAGGTGGGAGGCGTTGATATGAAAACCAACAACATTTTCCCAGCCCTGCTTGAAACATTTTTTACAGATCGGCTTATAGCTCAAAAATGTGTAAGCCCCAACACTGTTGCTTCGTATCGTGATACTTTCCGATTATTGTTGCAATTTGCACACAAACGCCTGAAGAAGCAACCATGTTGTTTAACGCTGGATGCCCTGGATGCATCTCTCATTTGTGATTTTCTTGATGATATTGAAAAGAATCGCCAAAATGTTGCGCGTAGCCGCAATCTCCGGTTGACAGCAATTCGTTCATTTTTTAAATATGTATCATTTCAGGAACCAAGTTACACAGCACATATTCAACGGATTCTATCAATACCAAGTAAAAAACAACAACGAAAACTGATTGCTTTTTTAACACGCCCTGAAATCAATGCGCTATTAGCTGTGCCAGATAAAAAAACATGGATTGGCCGTCGCGATCATGCTTTTTTAATGCTGGCAATACAGACAGGGCTCCGTCTTTCAGAAATGACAAATCTTAAATGGAAAGATATAGTTTTAGGCAATGGTGCTCATGCCCGATGCCACGGGAAAGGGCGCAAAGAACGTTGTACACCATTGACAAAACAGACTGTTAAAGTAATGAAAGCTTGGCTTCGTGAACAAAATGGAAAATCTGAAGACATCACATTCCCAAGCGTACGTAGTGGGCAACTCAGCTCTGATGCTGTTCAGTATCTTGTTTCAAAACATGCTAAAAATGCAAAATTATTGTGCTCATCCTTAAAAAAGAAACGAGTGTCTCCCCATGTACTTCGCCATACGACAGCAATGGAATTACTTCAGGCAGGTATAGACCGCTCGGTTATTGCTCTTTGGCTCGGTCATGAATCTGTGGAAACTACGCAAATTTATTTTGATGCTAATCTTGCCATTAAAGAGGAAATTTTGAGAAAAACAATGCCAATAAATACAAAACCAGGACGTTACAAAGCAGATGATAAACTGCTGAGTTTTCTAAAAAACCTTTAGAGATAACCCTTCAGACTATGCCGAATGAATTTTATTATTGTTTGAACAATCTCCTGTGTTTTCATATATATATTTGGCATTTAAAATAACATTCGGCATAGTCCGGGACTCGACATAGTGACGACTATGCCGAGCTCGGCATAGTCGTCATTCTTTTGCCACACATATGCTGGAGAATAATGTCAATATTTACAGGGTGAAAGATCTAATGGGGCATGCTGATATTAAA
>QMMZ01000169.1 GCA_003647525.1 Deltaproteobacteria bacterium
GTATAATGAACTTCCTGTATATAAAGCTACCTATGATCTCCTTCTTGCAATATTTCAGTTTACCAAGGATTTTAACAGGGAGTATAAATACACTGTTGGAGAATGTTTGAAGAAAGAGACTATTGAATTACTTACCCTCATTTATCGTGCCAACAGCAGGTATGATAAAGCAGATGTACTCCAGATGGCAAGGGAGCAAATTGAAGTTATAAGATTACTTATAAGGGTAATGAAAGATATGAAGCAGATAAGTCTTGAAAAATTTGTAAGAATAAACCAGGTAGTTGAAAGCGTATCAAAACAATTAAGTGGATGGCAAAAAAGTCAAAAATAAATGTTTTCCGCCGGAATCCTGTAGGCTATGGTTTACAGGAGTGAGCATTTTTAAATCCGGTAACCCGCTGGTTCTGTAAATGCCTGAAAGAAAAACGCAACCAGGTATGAGCTAGCTATGGCAGATTGCATGACCTGAAAATGGACATGGAACAAATCAAGTGGTTACTATGCATTCAGCGTTTCCGGGGGGCAACCGTAACAACAATGGTAATTTCAACAATGTTGGCAATAACGGTAACTGGTGGAGTTCTTCAGAGAACTCAACAACAAATGCATACATCCGGAACCTGAACTACAATAACAACAATCTGAACCGCAACAATAAGCAAAATGGGTTTTCGGTGCGTTGTCTCAGGGATTTAATGGAAAACAGATCCTCCGGCATTAATGCCGGAGGATTTTTAAATGTATATGCAACTTAACCTATTTGAAAATACGGATGCTGCAAAGCTACAGATTGAACTCTTCAAGGCATATTTTGATGCCAGGAAGAATAAAGAAATACAATTAACCAGCTTGCCTTTGAGCAAAATCTTGAATCAAATGTATTTTCTTTAGCGGATAAAATTATTAGTGGCTTATACTCTCCAAGACCAAGTATATGCTTTATTGTGAATCAACTGGTAAAAAGAGAGATTTTTGCTGCTGATTTCAGGGATCGTGTTGTTCATCATTATATTTATAATCACCTATCCCCTCTATTCGAAAAAGTCTTCATTAACGATTGTTACAGCTGTAGGAAAGGCAAGGGAACTCACTATGGTATTAAAAGAATTGACCATTTTATACGATCATGTTCAAAGAACTACAGCCGGGATTGCCATATCCTGAAACTTGATATAAAGGGATACTTCATGTCAATAAACAGAAATATTCTGTATGAAAAAGTAATACTATATAATTCGACTAAAATTGATTTTGATATTCAATTAGTTACTACACTCATTAAGCAGACGATTTTTAATGATCCAACACAGAATTGTAAAGTAAAGGGATTGAAAAAGGACTGGAGTGGTCTTCCTAAATCAAAAAGCCTGTTTTATGCAAAACACAATTGTGGATTACCCATTGGAAACCTCACTTCTCAATTGTTTGGAAATGTATATTTGAACGAATTCGATCATTGGGTAAAGAAGTTTCTGGGGATAAAATACTATGGAAGGTATGTGGATGATTTTATTTTAATACATGAGGATAAGTCGTACCTGCAATCGTTAATTGAACCTATTGCTACATATTTGGATAATGAACTCAATTTGCAATTACATCCAAATAAGATCTATCTGCAACATTACTCAAAAGGAGTTAAGTATCTCGGAGCTGTTATAAAGCCCCACAGAATATATATTGCAAACCGAACAAAAGGTCAGTTTTATGAATCAATAAGAAGACAAAATCAGGTTATCAGAACTTCATCATTGGATATTGAGCTGAAACAGAAATTTATTAGCAGTATAAATTCTTACCTTGGAATTACCCGTCATTATCGAACTTATAAAATTAGAAGAGGTATGATTTTAGAAATTATGGATAAACAATGGTGGAAGCACGCATATTTTTTTGGAGGATTCTTAAAAGCAAGATTAAAACGAAATTCTGTTTCAAAATATGAAAGTATCTGATGCGCTATAATAATTTCATCTAAAGAGGGAATGGCGCCAGTTTTTTCGCCAGTATTCCTGCAAATCCATGTAAACCAGTGGAATATTTTACATAAAATGAACAGTTAATTATAATGGTGTAAAACCATAAATCCCTGTTAATGTTGAAGATAAATCAAATATTCGGAATTTTTCGAAACGGATAGTATATCGAAAAAAGAACACTCATAATCAGGGGGTCGATGGTTCGAGCCCATCTGGGCCCACTTAATAATCAACCACTTACAATTCATTTTGTAGGTGGTTTTTTCTTTGTTGCCAGGATGCAAGGGGAAGGTAGGTGGGAATTAGCACCAAATTCTTTAATTTTGAATGATTAGCTTTTCAGGGAGGAGGTCATTTTATAGTTTACAGAATTGGGAATTCCTTATAAAATTTCAGCAAGCTGATGGTTTCGCTTCTCATCTTAGTTTGCACAAATTTTTTCATCCTGCTATCCATCAATTCACCCAGTCCTTGCAATAATCCTTTATCATTCGTCGATTCCAGAAGGTCAATGCATTTCTGAAGATATTCAGTCAAAGGCATTTTCATGCGATCTTCAACAATATATTTATTTATGGGAGTACGTTTTTCCATAAAAAACCAGCAATCGAATATATCTCTGTTGGTTACATTGCTTCTGTCAAGTAAAGCACATAGTTTATGGGCAAAAAGGTCTTCCTGCACCATAACCTTAACGTTTATTCCCAATAGATTTTTAATCTCGTAATGGTTTTCAAAGGCCCGGTTTGAAATCTCAACTTTTAATTTTCGTTCGCCATACCCGTAATTCAGAACGACGAGAGGGCCATAGTACTTTTTTGCCTCATCATGAATTCTCCCGTATTTAAGCAGAATTTTCCTGACTTTCTTGTAAACCAGGTCCTCTTGTTCTTTATCTAAAAGATTAAAATCCAAATCGACAGAAAAACGTGGCAAATCATAAAAAAACATTAGGGCTGTGCCCCCTTTGAATCCTAAAGAATTCGATAGTTCAATGTCAGAATAAATGTCTTTCAGGATTTGAATTAAGAGAAATTTGTGTTTGTTTAAATCAATCATCAGGGAAAAGTTTTTTAACTCTATCAGTCAATGCTTTTGACATATATATGGGAAGGAGGTCATATATCTTAGCCTTATTCAATGGATTTAAATTATCAAAATAATAATTCTTATTTAAGTATAGAAGATCCAGAAATGCCCTTTCGCCTGTAGCAATGTTAACCTGATTAATTTGTCTGGAAATTCCCTTAGTGTTGGCAATTATTTCACCCTTAATTTTTCGGTAAATAAAAGTCTTGTCCTGGACATCAATACTGCGGCTTAAATAACTAACGGAGGTAATGCGTGAGTCGAACTGAAATATAACGCCTTCTTTTTGAAGTACATATTCCAAAGAAATATATGTGGGAGTGTATAGAAGACATGCCAACTCTTCACTATTATAATTCGGTTTAGCGTATATGCCTTTTCGTGGATTCAGCAATTTACCTGTTCGGACATAATAATTCATCTTTTTATTAAGCGATTCAAAATCCTTTTCTCCAACCAAAAGAGCAATATCTCTTAGTCGAAATACCGTCTTTACATCTTTGAATATTGATAATACAATGTTGTTTTTTATATTTGGTGAACTATTCATGCTAAAAAATAGGATGTTCAGTTCACAAATATAGCAATCTTTTATAATTATTTCAATATTAAGGGGAACAATAGCTTATTGAAAAACGTACCAGTTTCGGCGCCAGTATTTGAATGCATAGTTATGAGGGATTCTAACTATGTGCCCCTTAAAGATTAAAGGTCGGTGTAAACGACCACCTATCTAATTTTAATATTATACTTGCAATTTCCAACTTTGAATTGGAAATTGCAAGTATAATATTGTACATTTGTTAAATGATAACCAGAATTAAAGACATAGATCAAGTTAAAAAACTTCAATCAATATTTCCTGTAACGGCTTTGCTTGGTGCCAGACAAACAGGAAAAACTACCTTGGCAAAACAACTAATTTCACAGCATTATTTCGATCTTGAAAACCCTGTTGATTTAACTGCTTTAGAAAATCCGGCTATTACACTTGGTAAATTAAAGGGGACAATTATTATAGATGAAATTCAAAGAAAACCCGAACTTTTTCCAGTTTTAAGGTATTTAATTGATTCAAATCCAGAGCAGAACTACGTAATACTTGGAAGTGCTTCAAGGGAACTAATCAGGCAAAGCAGCGAAACATTGGCTGGACGAATTGGATATCACTATATGCACGGATTCAATATTGAGGAAGTCGGAAGCGAAAATATTGATAAACTTTGGTTAAGGGGCGGCTTTCCCAGATCATTCCTTTCTCAAAACGATGAAGCTAGTATGCTTTGGCGGGATAATTTTATTACTACTTTTTTAGAACGCGATATCCCTCAATTAGGTATTAGTATTCCCGCTCATACGCTTCGTCGATTCTGGATCATGCTCAGTAATTACAATGGTCAGATTATCAATTTTTCAGAATTATCCAGGTCATTTGGGATCTCCGATACAACGGTTCGAAATTACATTGAATTACTGGAAGGAACATTTATGATAAGGCTTCTAAGGCCCTATTTTAAAAACATTGGTAAACGTCTGGTGAAAAGTCCAAAACTATACTTTAATGATACCGGAATATTTCATTCATTACTTTCGTTATATAATACTAAACAGCTTATTACCCATAATAAATTAGGAGCCTCGTGGGAAGCTTTCTCCCTTTTCAATTGCATTCGTATTTTGGAATTAGGGATTGAAGAAGTATATTTTTACTCCACACATTCTGGTGCTGAAATTGATCTTTTTTTTATGAAAAATGGGAAAAACTGGGGTGTAGAAATTAAATATCAGGATTCCCCTAAAAAGACAAAATCATTACATGCTTGTATAACTGATCTCGAGTTAGAACATTTGTGGATAATATATCCGGGAGATAAAGATTATATCCTTGACACAAATATTTCTGCTATTTCAATTAAGAATATTCATCAAATCAAGCAAAGAATTGATGAATATTGAAACGTTGCATATCGGCCTTTTCGCGGCAATTAATAAAATTCCCATTCCGATATTTGATGCCAGTTTTTTCGTCAGTATTTCTACAAATCCATGTAAACCAGTGGAATATTTTACATAAAATGAACAGTTAATTATATTGGTATAAATACATAAACGCCTGTATATGTTGAAGATAACTTCATTACCCTGACTTTTTCGGAGCAGATAATATATCGAAAAAAGGAGACTCATAATCAGGGGGTCGCTGGTTCGAGCCCAGCTGAGCCCACTTAATAATCAACCACTTACAATTTATTTTGTAGGTGGTTTTTTCTTTGGTGCCAGTTTCTTGCCAGGTTTTGGTGGAAAGGTTGGTGGGAATTTGCACTTATCATGGTTCTGTTCCTATTTGACTAATATTCAAGAAGGAGTTAACTTGCAGTAACCTACCCCACCAATAATGCCCGCTACTCCCAACAAATTATCCCAATTCTGGCAAGAGTTAAAAAGACGTAAGGTTGTACACGTTATCACTGTCTACGCTTCTGCTGCATTTGTCATTATCGAACTGATCAATAACCTGGCTGAGCCCTTAAAC
>QMMZ01000170.1 GCA_003647525.1 Deltaproteobacteria bacterium
TCAGGCCGCCAAGCTGCTGACCTGAATTTTTTTGATCAAAATTATAGTGAAGGAGTTTAAGGGGTTCAAAATATATCGAAATATCCATATACAGAAATTAACGTAGCCAAAGTAATACATTAATCAGGTTATGCCATTGATCTGCTAAAAAAATACTAACCGGACTTTGTCAACAATGCTTATTTCTTTTTCCCGGTTTTTTTACCGCCGGCTGATTCGATGATCTTAAGACAGTCATCAAGACTTAAATTTGCAGGATCATTGCCTTTTGGAATTCTATAATTTTTCCTCTCTTTTGTTATATAGGCCCCATATCTCCCTTTCAAAACTTTTAGCGAAGGATCCTCATCATACTCCCGGATTACCCTTTCTTTATCCGCTTTTCTTTTCTTTTCTATTAATTCAATTGCCCTGTTGGCAAGAATAGAAAGCGGATCATCGGTTTTTTCCAGGGAATAGAATTTATTAATATGTTTTACATAAGGCCCAAAGCGACCAATGGCCACAGTTATTTCTTCATTTTCATACGATCCGACCGTCCTGGGAAGTTTAAATAGTTCCAGTGCTTCTTCAAGTGTAACCGATTCGATGCTATGGCCTTTGCTCATGCCTGCAAAGCGTGGTTTTTCATCCCCCAGTGATTCACCAATTTGAACAATGGGCCCGTAACGGCCTATTTTTGTATACACATTCTGACCGGATTTTGGGTCAACTCCCAGTAGCCGTTCACCACTTTGTTTCTTGGATTTTTCCAGCGTATCCTGGACCCGTTTGTGAAAAGGAGCATAAAAATCCCTGATCATTTCATTCCATACTTTTTGACCTTCGGAAATTTCATCAAATTCTTTTTCTACACTTGCAGTGAAATTATAATCAAGGATGTTATCGAAATATTCAACCAGGAAATTATTGACAACAGTTCCGATGTCTGTAGGAAAAAGTTTATTTTTCTCAAAACGGGTTTTCTCTATGTGTTCTTTACCTGAAACATTTCCATTTTTCAAAATAAACTGGTAATATTTCCTCTCTTCACCACTCCTGTCTTCTTTCACCACATATTCCCTTTTTTGTATGGTTGAAATGGTTGGTGCATAAGTAGAAGGCCTTCCGATACCGAGCTCTTCCATTTTTTTTACAAGGCCCGCCTCAGCATACCTGGCCGGTGGTTGCGTAAACCGCTCAGTAGCAGTAATCTCTATACGCTCCAATCGTTCTCCCTCCGCAACCTGTGGAAGCAGCCCTTTTTGGGTATCCTGATTATCATCATCGGTAGATTCGAGGTATACTTTTAAGAATCCATCAAATTTGACCACTTCTCCTCTGGCAACAAATTTTTCAGCAGCAGCAGAAATCCTGATATAGATGTTTGTTTTTTCCAGCAATGCTTCAGCCATTTGAGAGGCAATGGTTCTTTTCCAGATCAATTCATAAAGTCTTTTCTGAGAAGCGTCCGCTTGAATTTCCTGTACTTTAAGAAAGGTAGGACGAATGGCTTCGTGGGCTTCCTGTGCCGATTTTGATTTGGTCACGTACTGGCGTGTTTTTATGTAATTATCACCATAGATATTACCGATTACCTCTTTGGCCATGGAAAGAGCCAGGTTGGAAAGGTGAACCGAATCAGTACGCATGTATGTTATTTTCCCGGATTCATAAAGTTGCTGAGCAACAACCATCGTTTTAGCCACTGAATATCCAAGCTTTCTACTTGCCTCCTGTTGCAATGTAGAGGTAATAAATGGAGGTGCAGGTGATTTTTTAGCCGGTTTTTTTTCAACCGATTCCACATGAAATTCGGCACCGATACATTTTTCTAAAAATTCCCGTGCTTCTTCTTTTGTTTTAAACCGCTTATTCAATTCAGCACCGATGGTTATTTTGCTCTCCTTTCCGTAGATATTGAATTCTGCAATTACCCTGAAAGAAGATTCTGTAATAAATTTCTTTATTTCCTCTTCCCTTTCAACGATAAGCCTGACGGCTACGGACTGAACCCTCCCGGCTGAAAGGGCAGGCTTTACTTTTTTCCAGAGAACCGGTGAAAGCTCATAGCCTACCAGGCGGTCGAGGACACGCCTTGCCTGTTGCGCATCCACCAGACGATGATCGATTTTTCTTGGATTTTCAATGGCTTGCAGGATGGCATTTTTTGTGATTTCATGAAATACTATCCGTTTGGTTTTCGATTCGTCGAGGTTTAATGCCTCCACAAGATGCCATGAAATGGCCTCTCCTTCACGATCTTCATCAGTTGCAAGCCAGACAATCTCTGCCGATTTGGCTAGTTTTTTAAGTTCTTTAACCGTTTTTTTCTTATCTGTAGGAATTTCATAGTTTGGTATAAATCCTTTTTCCAGGTCAACACTCAGATCTTTTTTTGAAAGATCCCTTACATGTCCAAAGCTTGATTTCACAGTAAAATCCTTTCCCAGAAATTTTTCAATTGTTTTTGCCTTAGCCGGCGACTCAACGATTACAAGGTTTTTAGCCATAAATTCAGTGGTATTTATGTTGAAAAATTGTGCAAATGTAAAAGAATTAAGATGTTAAAAAAAATAGATTTGATTTTTTAATTTCGATAATAATATTGAATTCAGGAAAAAATGTTCCGTTCAATTAACAGATTGAATCCATTTTTGTTGAAAACTATTTTGTCAGGATTTGGTTATCAAACCATTATAACCAGGAAATAATTTCGTTTCCCTTTTTGGACCAGAATGTATTTTTCATTCAGCAGATCATGCTTGCTGACCTGATAATCCTCCTTCACTTTTTCTTTATTGATTGAAACGCCGTTGTCCTTTATCATCCTTCTGGCTTCTCCTTTTGAAGTAAAAATCTTTGTGGATGCAGTGAGGAAATCAAAAATATCAATACCCTTGTGCAGTTCTTCGTTATTCACTTCGCTTTGGGGAACGCCTTCAAAAACACTTAGAAATACAGTTTCAGGAAGTCGTTTCAAAACTTCTGTAGTTCCCTTACCGAATAATATTCCTGAGGCTTCAACAGCCATGTTGTAATCGGCTTCGGAATGTACCCGGATGGTTACATCTTTTGCAAGGGCTTTTTGCAAAAGCCTTGTATGCGGAGCCTCATGATGTTGTTTTATCAGCTCTTCGATTTCTTCTTTTGTAAGGAGTGTGAAATATTTAATAAATTTTGCAGCATCTTCATCAGAGATATTTAACCAATACTGGTAAAATTTATAAGGTGAGGTTTTTTCAGGATCGAGCCATATATTCCCTCCTTCACTTTTCCCAAACTTGCTGCCATCAGATTTGGTGATCAACGGGCATGTCAATGCAAATGCTTCGGCATCTGATATTCCTTCATTAAAAGATTTTCTGCGGATCAACTCAATTCCCGTCACAATGTTTCCCCACTGGTCCGATCCCCCAAGTTGCAATTTACAGCCCATGTTTTTATAAAGCCAGTAAAAATCATATCCTTGTACAAGCTGGTAACTGAATTCTGTAAAAGACATTCCCGAATCGAGTCGTTTTTTTACTGAATCCTTGGCCATCATATAATTTATAGTAATGTGTTTTCCCACATCCCGGATAAAATCCAGAAAAAAATAATTCTGGAACCATTTATAATTGTTTACAATTTCTGCTTTATTTTTTCCTTCTTCGAAATTCAGAAATTTCATCAACTGATTTTTCTGGCATTCCAGATTATGGTTTATTTCATCGACGGACAATAATTTTCGTTCATCGGTTTTTCCTGAAGGGTCACCCACCCTCCCGGTAGCTCCTCCAACCAGCACGATAGGTTTATGTCCGCAACGTTGCAGGTGAACCAGTAACATAACAGGCACAAGGTTACCAATATGAAGAGAATCCGCAGAGGGATCAAAACCAATATAACCCGGTGTCATTTCTTTCTGCAGTTGTTCCTCAGTACCCTGGGTCATATCATGGACCAGATCTCTCCAGCGCAATTCTTTAATGAAATTCAGATTCATATTTAAAAAATTTGTGCAAAGATAATATGTATAAATTGAATGTTGGGTTAAATCAGGAGAAGAATATTCAGGCTAAATTAATAAGAAGACTCTTCTTCATCCGCGGGTTTTATGTCTTGTACATTGAGCTGGAGGCTGACCACACCGTTCCATACATTTTCTTCAATGTGATAACAGATATTAAAAGGTTTGTTTCGGGTAATGTTGTCCAGATTATTGGACTGCTGGAAAGCAATCGCAGAAATCGGATATCCTCTGATATCTTTATGAACAACTTCCAGTTTCAGGTGATTTTTACCCACTACACGGCCATTTCCCGTATCAATCAGATTTTTGCTCATAAATACCGGAGACATATTTCCAGGACCGAAAGGGGCGAATTGTTTGAGGATTTTAAAAAACTTTTTTGTAATGTCATTCAGGCAGAATTCAGAATCCACTTCAATTTCCGGAGTTAACATGTTGCTGGTGATGTGCTCACTCACAAATTCTTCAAATTTGTTCCTGAAATCGTTTAAATTTTCAGGTTTGAGTGAAAGTCCGGCAGCATATTTATGTCCTCCGAAATGTTCCAGAAGGTGATTGCAGGAATCCACGGCATCATAAATATCAAAATCTTTTACTGACCGGGCAGAACCGGTGATCAATCCATTTGATTTAGTTAAAACAATAGTAGGCTTGTAATACGATTCGATGAGCCTGGAAGCAACGATTCCAATAACCCCTTTATGCCAGCCTGGATCATATACAACAGTGGATTTTGAATTTAACAGATCTGCATTATTTTTGATCATTTCTGTTGCGGCAAGAGTCGTTTGGGCATCCAGATCTTTTCGCTTCGTATTGAAGTCATTGATTGTTACTGCCACTTTTTCTGCTACTTCAAGTGTTTCAGCAATCAATAATTCCACAGAGTTCCTGGCACTTTCAATTCTTCCGGCAGCATTGATCCTTGGGCCAACAAGAAAAACAAGGTCCGATACGGTCAGGTCTTTTGAAAAAATGTGTTCTCCATCATCCACTAGTGAATCTTTCTTCCGGCTGATTCTGCTAAAATTTAAAATGGCCTCAATGCCAGGCCGGGGTTTCGTATTAATCAGTTTCAGGCCATAATAAGCCAGGATACGATTCTCTCCTGTAATTTTAACAATATCCGATGCAATGCTAACTACTACGAGGTCGAGATATCTGGTCAATTTTTCAAAGGGAATTTCCCTTTTGCTTGCAAATGCCTGGATTAGTTTAAAACCAACACCGCATCCTGATAAATCCTCATATGGATAAGTGCAATCAGGTTGTTTGGGATCCAGGACAGCAACAGCCTGAGGCAATTCGTCACCGGGCCGGTGATGGTCCGCAATGATATAATCTATGTTTTTGCTTTTGGCATAGTTGATTTTTTCAACGGCCTTAATTCCGCAATCCAATACAATTACCAATGAAAAATGATTTTCAGCGGCAAAATCTATGCTTTTATACGAAATGCCATATCCTTCGTCATACCTGTCAGGAATGTAATAATCAACTTTGTCATGAACTGTCTTTAAAAAAGTATACACCAGAGAAACAGCTGTTGTACCGTCGACATCATAATCGCCGTAAA
>QMMZ01000171.1 GCA_003647525.1 Deltaproteobacteria bacterium
CAAATTCAACACCTGATCCATTTACAAAAAGGTATTGAATTCCATCCGCAAAAACAGCTGCTAAACTTTCACCGGAAGCAAATCCTGTAATATCCGTTGCTATTAGCTCTTGAACATCATCACCATATTCAATTTCTAATTCCGTTGTTTTCACGATTAAAAGAGCCGGTATAATGGTTACCGTGCTATGGTTTACCCCATATTCAATAAGGTAAGTTTCCGTTCCTCTAATTTTGATCTGATAGTCTCCTACAGGCATTCTATCACCAAGTTCGTATTCATTCAATTCTGTATCTACAAAAAAGTAAGGCACACCATCTGAATAAACCGTTTCTACAGTTTCATCATATGCAAAACCATTAAATACAGTTGTTAGATCTGCTGCCTCAAAATTTTCACCATAGCTAGCTTCAAAATGTACCGTTTCAGCTGTTAGGGTTGTTGGTGAAATTGTTAAGATACCATAAATGGCATCAAGAGTATGATTCAATATATAATTTTGAGGATTTCTAATTCTCATCTGATAATCACCTAATTCCACAAGTTCATTTATTTCTATCTCTGTACCATCTCCTCCTATTTTAATAAAGTAATATGGAATACCATCCGGATAAATAATTTCAGCTGTTTCGTCAAAGACAAATCCTTCAAATACAGTTGTAAAATCTTCTGAAGTGATTAGATCACCATAATTGATCTGCAAATCATTTGTTCTAACTGTAATTGTTTTCGCTAAGAAATTCACATTACCTGAGCCATAAGTAATATTCAAATTTGCGCCAACTGCCGATAATAAAGCTCCCGGGAATAATAAGTGACCTTCTTCCGGAGCAGTAACTTCAATACCTGTAATGAGATTCATAGAATATAGGGTATCGATCCTTCTCTCTTCGGTTTCTGTAGATCCATCTTCAGCATCTATTATGGCAAAAATAAAACTATAATCATTTTTATCGTTTTCATCTCCCAAGCCTGTTCCGTTTACAACTGCTTTTAATTTATTCTCTATTACCAGGTCAATTAGGTTATCTATAAGATCCTGTCCATTAACGACAGCTTTTAATTTATTTACAACAGCTTTTAATTTATTGGTTTCCGGATCGGTAACAGCATCCATAAAATCTTGAAAGTGTTGGGGTTCCAGTTCAATCAAATTCATTCCATTGACAACCGCTTTTAATTTATTTTGAATGGTTCTCCTACTTGTCATCCAACTTCGCTGATCTAATAAATTAAGTATTTCCTGTTCATTGACAACTGCTTTTAATTTATTGATCAATATCAGGGTATTTTCTTCATAAAAATCAGATTGGTGAGAGGTTTGAATAAGGTTCAAAAAAGCAGCACTATCATCAATACCATCTTCATTATACACATAATTCAATATAACTTCTACTGCATCACCATAAGTATATATAGCATCTTCTGGGGTAATGGTAAGATCATTTTTCGTTACACTAAAAATTCCATTGATAAAATTAACCTGATAAGATGCCAATTGCTCTTCTGTTAATTCTACATCAAAATTGGGTGCAAGAACATAGTTATTTACATCAGGAAAAGGAAAAACAGCAGGAGTATTGAATTTAACTTCTGGCAATCCTGTAGATTCATAACTTATACTTTCGGGAAGACCCTCTACATGAAAAGAAAAACTCACGGTTTGTCCATATTTTATTGAAATATCATCAGCAATGATATTTATCGCCAGTTTCCCATCTTCAAGAAACTGTAAACAATTCGAATCTCCCCCATCAGTTCCTCCAGGAGTTGTTGAATCTGAACTCACTACTATGCAAGGATTTGCAGTAAAGGCACTTACTTGAACAACAATCTCTGTTTCAGTTATTGATACAATTTCTAATTCTTCACCATCAAAAATAACGGTTGTTTCATCCTCGGAAAGAAAATATTCACCAATGATTGTAACTTCAAGAGAATCAATACCCGGAGTTTTTCCATCTTCTATTAGCAGTTTAAGTAATTTTGGTGTTTGATTGGCTATTGATTTAAAAACTTTTTCCACATCTATAAATCCGGCACCTCCTATATCAGGGTTACCGGTGGATATTGCATTTTCTTTAAAAAGCTGAATGGCCTGATCTGCTGTAGGATTGGTTTTAGGAGTAAAATCAACGCTAAAACCATCGGGATACCATGATTGTTGTACCGACATCAGTAAAGCCACACTAGCAGCTGCATGAGGAGCAGAAGCGGAGGTGCCAAAAAATGAGGTAAAAATATCACCTGCATTCAAAATTTGTCCAACTGATGGTACATTAGTAAACACACCATTTGGAGCTGAAAAATCGATTTCTGAATAAAAACCATTGGATATGTTACCGCCATGTGAAGAAAAAAACTGAACTTCCGGATTATCTGCAGTTCGTATATCAACGGCAGCAACAATATTTGCTTCAAATGTCATGGCATGACCACTGGTTGTTGCGGCTCCACCATATTCTAAAAAATCTAACCCATCAGCTCTGAAGGCAATATATCTTATTGGTAAATCAGATAATGGGGCTCCGTTAGCACTGGTAATCATTATATTGGCTTCACCTGTACCTGTTGATTGAAAGACAATAATTTCCGTAGGATCTCCTAATTCATTTACCCTGTTATTACCAACGATCAAATTTCCAAAATCATCAACTATATAAATGTCCAGATCCGTAATTGCACCAACACTACTCTCTTGAGTGGCTATATTTTCATCCCATTGTAAAACGATCATGTATACACCAGGCACTACATGTATTTTTTGCATATCATCTTCTGAACCATCAGTATTCGTTCCAAATATATGGGACCTTACTTGGCTAGAGGAAGTTAAGAAATTTGTTGAAGGAACCGTCGAAGAACTATTAAAAATGGCTTGATATCCACTATTGGAAAAGTTACCCGCCGAACTAAAATATGTTCTTCCCGGTAAACTCGTGAAAGCTTGAATTGCTTGAGGAATACGACCAGTTCCAAAAAAAGGTTCCGTAATAAATGTAATGTCATCTATAATTATATGATAATCTTCAGCCATAAATAGTTCAATACCAAGTTCAAAATCTCTTGGCGAAAGTATACCGGAATAAAATCCTAATTCAGAACCGGGAGCCACATCGTGAACTATATGCAACATTGCCCTTCCTTCATCAGAGGCTATTCCATATGTATATTCTTTTAGGACCTCAACAGGGGCTTCATATAAATTCGGATTCCCAAGCCCTGGCAGATCTCCGTTTTGAACATCAATAGTTGCTTTAGATAGACCAGTAAATGGCTGAGTATCATAACTATCCGATATTACACCTGTTTTTATACCTGTGCCATCAACCGGAACTATTTCTCCATCTCTAAAAATTCGATATGAATCTCGAACAAGATCTGATCTTTGAATGCTATCTCCCTGAGTCGTGACTATTCCATTATCCTTAAACGATGGATATAGTAGTCTGATAAAATTAACATCATCTATCTCTAAAGTTAAATTATTCAGTTCAGGTATAGGAAAATTAACATCTATTGTAGTGAGGTTCTTGGATATTATTTGACTGGGGTCTATCAAAAAATCAGAAATTGGAATAAAATATTTGTTTTGAAGTAAGTCAATAACCTGCTGCATATTACCATCTTTTGGTACAATCTCCAGAAGAACTTTTTCATTATTCTCATCTATTTGATAGATGATGTCTGAAGGTGAATCTCCGGCTGTTCCATTGGCCAAAGCGAGTACCCCAGGATCAGCAAGACCAAATGATTTACCATTTCCCTGTCCAAAAACAGGAAATATAAAACCTGTTTCTATTTCCGGACAATGGGATGAATTGGCACTTGCAACAACGGTATGAACCTTACCATTAGGATTAATTACCGTCCATTCAACAGATTCATTGGCGGCAAATTCTCTTGTAAAGGCCTTTTCAACAGATCCTTTTTTAAAAGCATTAACTCCCTTTGTTTTATTTTTTCCTTTGCTTGAAACTACATAACTATTATCTTCTGCAATTGAAATTTCTTTTTTATTTGGATTGTCATAACCAAAATTTACACGAAACAAACCATTTCCAATATCCTGTACACAAGCTCTTACAATAATATCTTTAGCTCCTTTTCCTCCTCCTTTTTTTTGAGAATACCCCAACATAGATATTCCGAAAACCATTAATAGAGTTATAAAATTTTTGATGCTTCGCTCAAACCGTATTTTGGAAGATTGATTTCTTTTGTAATTGTTTTTCATAATGAGGGGTTCCAAACTTTTTAATTATTACAACAAAATAATACAATTTGAACCGCATAAAACATTATTGAATTTAATTATAAATTCATCATTCTTTGGTTAAATTGTATTCCTTGAAAATATCTATTCACAAATCTAGCACGTATAAAAAGGTTTGGCTTGTACTATTTTTTCAATCACTAGGACTATTTGGGAATTCGCAACAGGACCTGTGAATGATATTTTAATACAATAAACAGCAATTAAATAAACAAATCAGTGAACAGTGGACGAGAAGGCTGTAAAATTGTCCGAAGGGTATGTTTTATTTATCGAACGAAAAATCATGCGATCCCAATTCCTTATTGCAGTTTTCGAAATAAAAAATTTATCTCTAGTTTTAGATACCTAATTGATCAAAACATTCTTATTTTTGTAAATACTAATTTAGAATAATTCATGCCAAAATATCCTAAAAATAAACTGGCTCAATTGGTTTTACAACATTGTATTGCCAATGAAATTGAAAATGTCGTTATTTCACCGGGTTCAAGAAACGCACCCTTAACCATTGGTTTTGTCAATCATTCAGATATAAATACCTTAAGTGTTGTTGACGAAAGAAGTGCAGCTTTTTTTGCTTTGGGAATTGCACAACAAACCAGAAAACCTGTAGTGGTTTTATGTAGTTCGGGTTCGGCATTATTGAATTATTATCCCGCTATTGCTGAAGCATTTTACAGTAATATTCCACTTGTAATTATTTCAGCTGACAGGCCAAAACATTTGATCGATATTGGTGATGGTCAAACCATCCGACAGGAGAATGTTTTTGAGAACCATATACTTTTTAGTGCCAACTTGAAAGAAGAACGCACCCCTAACCCCTCTCTTCCAGATAGCCATCGGGAGGGGAAAATTTCAGATGTTAATAATAATATTATTTTAAACAATAAATTAATTCAGAAGGCATTTCAAAGGACTATTGAACAAAAAGGCCCTGTGCATCTAAATATTCCTTTTGACGAACCTTTATATGAAACTGTTGAAGAATTGTATGATTTTGAATTTAAAATTGAAAAATACAGCAATAAAATACTAGAAAATTCTTTATTGAACGAAATTCCTTTAGAAGTCAAAGCATTAGAAAAGTTTGCTGCTATTTGGAATAATGCCTCAAAAAAAATTGTTTTGATCGGAGCGAATTACCCAAATGATTTGTTGCAAACCCAACTCGATCATATAACAAAAGATCCTTCTGTTTTAGTATTTACCGAAACCATATCCAATGTTTATAATAATAAGTTCATCAATAATATCGATCAGTTGATC
>QMMZ01000172.1 GCA_003647525.1 Deltaproteobacteria bacterium
AAATATCCTCAATTTTAAATTCATAGTAAAAACTATCGGAACTGTATGGGTCAGGCACCAGAATAATCTTACCGGGATCATACTGGTGCTTTTGAGGTGAACCCGAGTAAGAAACATGAGTTTTTTTAATACTTCTCAAATCCTTTGGCTTTTTGTAAGCTTGAATCTCAAATTTTTCGGCCTTTAGCAAAAAATTTGCTGACGACATGTTAGTTGTCTCCTTAGGCTGGTGTCTGATTTTGAAGGGATACTATAAATTCCCCTATCTTCTCGGCAGACCTGCCGAAAAGTTCTTCTATCTCAACAGATTCAAGGTAATTATCGTCCCAGACAATGCTGTTTTCCTGAACAATATTCTTTATATGCTCATACTTGCCGCCAAGTGCTTTTATCCTGGCTACAAGGGGGACTTTTTCTTTAAATGCAATATTCAATAAAAGAAGATATTCTATCATATTTGGCATTTCAGGAGAATCAGAAATTATTGGAATAACAAGAATACTTCGGTTATCTTTACGCCCCTTGCCGATATATACATTCCCATCTCGAACAATTATCCTTTTAGTACCCTTAAGAATATTATCCTTTTCAACTCTTGATAGAATGGGTTTTAAAGAACCCTTTTTCTCTAAAACCTCTATTGTTGACTCATCTGTTGGTTCACCAAGAAGGTTGAGATTGCCTATTCTGTATAAAGTTAACCCCTTGATATATGAAATAATTCCTTGAAGATTTTTAAGAACAACAATATTTCTGTTTATAAGCTGTGAAACACCTAAATTGTGTTTTGCCAACTCATCAAAAATGATGCCCTCAAGTTTTTCACTTATACGACTTGTACCTACAGTAACTGTTTTGGCCTGGTGCTTTATTGCATCCACAGGACGAGACATATAATTAATAGATTCTCCAATAGATTCAAACAGAGTATTAAGCATGTTAAGCGCTGTGCCTTTTTTGTCAAAGTCGATCTCAAAATCCGACACAGGCAGTCTTCCAGCCAGGTATTTAAGAAGAAGGGTCAAATCTGAAGCCTTGGCAATAGAAGTCGGGACATTTTTTCCAGCTCTTTTTGCCCTGAACTGTTTGTAAAAATATACAATTTTTTCCCTGAATGTTTTTTCAAGTACAACTTCGTAAATATCAAGCCCGCTCTCTGCATAATCATCAATAATATCCTGCAGTTCCTTACGAAATGCATATAAAAAACGCGATCCCTCATTAATGGCAAGGGCTGCATAGTATCCCCAGATATGCCCGACCAGAGTGTTCAGAACAGGTGCAAAATGCTGGTTTACAACCGGGACATGAAATACATCTTCTGCATAGGCATCAAATCCGCTCTCTCCCTCGTCAGCTATAACAACTGGCGTGGCTTTATGTGCCTGAAAAATGGCTGTATCCTTAATGATGTCGCCTATAACATTTCGCTTTGTGCCGGCAGTACACACAATTATAAGAGGCTCGGATGATAAATCTATATGTTTTTTATCCTCTATGTAATCAGAGGAAATTGTCTTGTAGCAGAGTTCGCTCAGTTTGATACGTATTTCATCTGCAGAAGCTTTATTTGGACCGCTTCCAACTGCTGCCCAGTAATTTTTTGTTGCTGCAAGCCTTTTGGCGGATTTTTCTATCTCTTTTTTCATAGATAGAATTTTTCTCATGTGTGATGGAATTTCCCGCATCTGTCTTATTTCTTCTGCTATAAACTCATCATTGCGCAAACCCTTTAAACTTGCAATTTTAAGGCCCAAAAGAGCTCCCGCTATAATCTGAGAATAAAATGCCTTTGTTGAAGCCACCGACATCTCAATATCACGCCCGCTGCTTGTGTACATAACACCATCAACCTTAAACGTAATGTCTGAATCCCTGCGGTTGACTATGGCAATGGTATGTGCTCCTCGTTCTTTAACCATATCCACGGTACGATTTGTATCCGTTGTCGTACCGGACTGACTGATAGCAACAACAAGTGCGTTTGCCATACTGTTCTTGTCATCATATTCATTAAGTTTAAATCCGCTGAGTTCTGATGCCTTCAATGAACTGGCAGTAAAACACGGCTCATCAATGTAGTAATTTAAAATATCCGAACATACTTGTGCAGCGACTCCAGCCGTACCCTGACCGACAAAATAAATCCTTTGTATTTTATTGTTTATAAACGCCTGTTGAATGGATATCGGAAAAACTTTTTCATCAAGTGTTAATACGTACCTCTGTTTCCCGTCTTCCTCGATCTTCCAGCGATTCTGAAGAGTCTTTTCCACTGAAACAGGGGCTTCGGAAATTTCTTTCAGGAAATAATGCGGGAATCCCTGACGGTCTATATCTCTTGATGTTATCTGCGTGCGTTTTATATCCTTTTCCCCGATTTCAACCTGGGTTCCGTCATAAAACATCGCTTTAATGTTCTGGAGGACTCCGCTAGATTCCTGGCTAAGCACAAAAATTTGTCCCTGAGTTTCGCCATTCTTTCCTTCAAAAACCTTTTCTCCGTCCATCTTGAGATAGAACGGAGTCTGTTCGACAAAACCGTAAACTTCAGAGGTTGGCAGATAATGATCTTCAGATAGTCCTATAAAGATAGCCTGACCGCTGCCTTTTTGGGCAAGAAAAAGTTTGCCTGGAGCAAGGTCTGAATGCATGAATATGGCATGTGAGCCTTTAAAATCATTGACCGCCAGACGAAATGCTTCTTCCAGATCATTCCCCTGTAATATATATTTTTCAATTTGCAGCGGGATTATTTTTGTATCTGTCGTAATGTCCTTATGTATAAGATTGCCTTTGCTTTCATATTCTTGTTTAAGCTTAAGGTAATTGTCGATATCTCCGTTAAGACAGACATGAATTATTCCGCTTTTATCTGATATGTTTCCGGTCCCTTTATTATCAACCGGATGACAGTTGGGTTCAGTAATAGCCCCGATTGAAGCCCAGCGAGTATGGGCTCCAACAGTATGATATTTGTGCTGGCACGAGATAAGAGTTTGAAAAATTGGATCATTTTTTATCTGATTTCTCAAAAAACCAATATTATCTCCAAGGCATCCTATCTCAGCGGCAATCTTATAGGTAATAGCAATGCCAACGCATTTCTCTTTGCTTTCATCTTTTGTTTCACGGACATCTATGCCCATGTTGACAAGGACATCATGGCTTGACCGCTGCCTGAACTGATCAGGAAGATCGATATCGTCTGATTTGCCCAGCTTTTCTTTAAATCTTTCAAACTCTGCTTTTTCAAGGACAAACATAAGAGATATGCCGGCTGAATCACGGCCTCTTACCTCAAGACGGTCTATACTGTTTAGAATTGCATTGATATTTTTTACGATTTTTAACGCGGAAGAGGTAATAGACTGAAAATCCCGGTTTAAAAGCTCCCCGGTTTTGATAATATTGTCCAGGAATTCAAAAGTAATGCACCATGAAATATCCTTCAGGTCTTCAATTCTGCGGGACATTGTATCAACTATATCAGCATCAAGCCATCCCATATTATCAGACAGCAATTTTGATTCCCTGTCTATGATGTCATTAAGATTGTCAGATAATTTTGAAAGTTCGTTCTGGATATTTTTTCCGGCAAAATATTCAGCAAAGCAATCGTCTGCCTTTAAAGACTGCACAGAATGCAGAAATGAGTCTATGAGTTCCTGACCGCCCAAATAATCAATCAAATAATCATTAATTAAAGATTTATTATTTTGAGCGCAGTCCATATAGCCTTTTGTGCCAATCTTAATTGCCATATCATTCAGGGATGCTATATTTATATGGCTGGCTTTTTTTTCTTTTTTCTTAAAAGAAACAAGCCCCGCAATACCGCAACAAAGGATATTTTCACTGCAAGGGAAAAAAACAATGGAATTGTCCGGCAAACCTGCGGCGCTCCTTCCAAAATAGACGTCAGATAAAAGATAAGGAAGAACAAAGCCGATTATTCCTTTAACAATACTGATGATTTGCTTTAAATATATCATTAATATTTTATCTTTCTGTTCTTAATTTTTATAAAACAGTAAGTGTTGATGTATAGGAGACAACCCAGCCACGAGAGAGCTTCAGGTATGATAAAATTTAAAACAGGAAACTGTTTGAGTGCATTAGAGATCGTTAAGAAAGAACCTGACAGGATTATATATTTTTCTATAAAATTTCGCTGAACTGCAACCATATCTTTTAATTTGTGGCAAGTTCTTTTTTTACGATATCTTATGCGCAAGTTTTTCATGGTTTAAATTTTATCATATCTGAAGCGGACATATTTTCAAAAAGCGTTACATCTCTTGATATAACTCCTTAATCCTTTCCCTATTCATTACCCTCTTCCACTCAGGCCCCAGAGCGTTTTCCCATAAAGGATCGAGTATCAAAGCTACATCCACCATTTTTTCCAGTTTTGAGTTTTCGATACCAGCTATTATGTTTCGTGGTGGTTTAATATTACTTTTTTCCATCATCTTGCGGAATTCACGAACTCCTTCCGGATAAAATCCCTCCAAATAATCAAAAACTATGCAGTTGCCGATTCCATGGTGAATACCGAGAACAAATGAAAGACCGTATGAAAGCGCATGGCACACTCCAACCTGTGAGTAGGCTATGCTCATACCTCCAAAATATGAGGCCATCATCAGTTTGTCTGCACTATCCTCGTCACCAGCCAGAAAAACTTCCCTGCAAAGATCAAGTGCCTTTTCACCATACGCCTTGCTGAAAGCGTTAAGATAAGTTCCAGTTAAAGATTCCACACAATGTATATAACAGTCCATGCCTGTATAAAAATGTTGATCTGCCGGTACCCCGGCAGTTAGCTCAGGATCAAGTACTATCTGATCAAATACAGTATAGTCTGAATTTATACCGAGTTTTTTCTCAGGACCAGTAAGTACAGTTGTGCGGGAAACCTCGGCTCCAGTACCTGAGATTGTAGGAATCCCGACATGATAGACTGCTGGATTTTTTATTAGATCCCAGCCCTGATAATCAGCAGCAAAACCCGGATTCGTCAGCATAAGAGATACTGCCTTTGCAAGATCCATGGCGCTCCCGCCGCCTATGCCGATAATTCCATCGGGCAAACGATTTGAAAAGTTTTTTGTCTTGTCTGTAAGTTCATCAACATAAACCGTTTTAGGTTCATCATCCACGTTGACCAATATAATCTGGTCTCTGCTTCCAAGGGGGATTCTTTCTATTAGACTGCTGGATTCAAAAACATCATCCACAAGAAAAACCATAAATGAATCGCTATCTCTGCGTTTTTCAGCAAGAATAGATTTAAGCTGGTTAAAACACCCCCTGCCGAAAACTACGTAGGAAATCATTTTAAAATTTCTAACCATATATTATTCCTCAATAAAAAGTGCCTAAAGTTAAGGTATTCTGCCATTTTTATATAAAGATTTCTTGAGTCGTTAATGCATAGAAAAGTGTAACAGTTTTTATTCCCATGTTATCAAATTAGCACGCCGTAGGCGTACCACAACTTTAGGCATTTTAGGCACTTTAGCTCACTTTAGGCACTTAATT
>QMMZ01000173.1 GCA_003647525.1 Deltaproteobacteria bacterium
TAAAAGCTAACTGCTAAAAATCTTCGATTTGAGAATAGCATCCAGCTGACTATAATTTCAGGTGTTTTGAGTTTTCTTCCAGGCACTAATCACGAATTGCTGAAATCGTAAAATTTTCCACTTAAGAAAACAAGCTGATGGATCTCATACAGGCTGATAACTTAAACAGGGTAATAATAATAAAATGTCCTGACTATGACAAACTATATCTTACCAAAAATATCGAAAGAGCATTTTCATATTTTGGCGGGATTGAATCACTTGTAAATAAGGGCGAAAAGATCCTGCTGAAACCAAATCTGCTGGTAAAAGATCCCGCAAGGTCAGGCATTACAACACATCCCTTTGTTGTGAAAGCTGTGGCGGATATTGTTAAGACAGCCGAAGGTCTGCCGTATGTTGGAGACAGCCCTGCATTCGGGAGTGTCAATCAGGTTGCTGCAGCTTGCGGGTTGCTGCCTTTGCTTAAGAAAAATAATGTTCCTGTTGTATCTTTCAGGGGGAACAGATCGTTTAATGATAAAATACGAATAACTGATACAGTCAGAGATTTTGATAAAATAATTAATATTCCAAAGCTTAAGGCCCACAGCCAGATGCTTTTTTCAGGAGCAATTAAAAATCTTTTCGGTCTGGTTTCCGGGAAGCTTAAGGCTTGGAGACATTTTAAAGCCCATGCCAGTCACGAAAAATTTTCATTGATGCTTCTTGCCATTTACGAGCAGGTGCGTCCATGCTTTACCATTATTGATGCTATAGATATTATGGAAAAGAAAGGTCCTCGCGGCGGGCCTGTAAGACGTGCCGGTCTGCTCTTTGCCGGGATAAATTATATAAGTATTGACAGGGCTATTTGTGATGTATTTGGAATAAATCCAGACAGGGTGCCGTTGCTTAAAACCGCCAGGAAGTACAGCATTAATGGATGCAGGTTAAGGGATATTCAGATAGAAGGAGATGATATTTCTGATGTCAGATCGAAAAAATATCTTTTCCCGGAAAAATTGAATGATATATCTTTTTCATTTCCCAAAGTAATAAAGAGTATAATACGACATCTTTTAACGGTTCACGGGGGGCAGGGATCATATCGGATAACCCATTAGCGTTGAAATCTGTGCTATTATTTCTTTTCCCTGTTTATTTTGCCCACGCATAGAAACTGGAACAGATAAAGAGCTTATCCTTCCTTCGATATTTGTTATGGTTCCCTCTGACTCTTCAAGTGGAAGTGGGGGCAGGATTACTTCTGCGGCGGACAATAATCGTGAACGATAAGGTGATTGAGCTATAAAGAGTTCAGCCTTGGAAAAAGAGTTTTTTATGGTCTGATCATGTTCAATATCTTCAGGAATGTCTCCCATCAAATAAATTGCGCGAATATTTTCTGTAAGAGTTTTTTCCAGTATTTTGCATAAAGATAATCCTGGCTGCTCAGGCAGATTTGTTTTCCAGGTGTTTTCTAATTTTTTGCGTTCCTCAATATCATTTGCCGGCTTTTGTCCTGGGAAGAGGTTTGGTGAAACGCCCATATTAAACAAGCCAAGACCATTTGATTTAAAAACAAGCGGAACAAGCTGTAAAAATTTCTGCATAGACATTGAAAGGAGTTGTTTAAGCTGATTTGCATCCCACTTAAAGATTTCCTTTGAATAAAGAAAAGCAGTCGGCAGTTCGTCTGAAATATCAGGTAATGCGTTATCCACAAAAGAGACTGTTGCTTTGTTTTTTCTTTGAGCGCGTCTGACAAGCGCATCGATTACTGGATATTGAGCAACAGGATTATCAGAGGTGATAATAATTTGTTTTGCGGTTTCAATAGTTCTATATTCAGTTGTAGTTGAAAACAGCGAAATAAATTCATGGGGAATATCTATTTCAGACGGGCTATTGAAAAAATCGATATTTGAAGTTTTAAGTACAGCCCTTAAAAATTTCTGAAACAGATATGCTTCTTCATTTGTGCATGCCGGTGTTGCGATTCCTGCAAAAGATTCAGGCCCATATGTTTTTTCAAGCGTTTTGAGCCGCTGAACAACATGGGAAATCGCCTCATCCCATTCTACAGGAATAAATTGCCCGTTTTGCTTGATCAACGGCTTATCCAGCCTTTTTCTTCCATTTGTATTTTTATATTTGAACTTTCCATCAATACAAAGATGGCCGTAATTTGGCTTTTTTTTCAGATCTGATGTTACTTTGACCAAATCATTGCCGATATAGTTTAATATTAAATTACATCCGCAGCCGCATACAGAACAAGTGGTTGATATGGTTTCAAGATGGAAAGGGCCTGGTTGTTTTTTTGTTTTTTCAATAAGTGCGCCTGTGGGACAGTTGCTTACGCATAAACCGCATGAAACACAATTGTCGTTGATTACAGGTCCGAAAAATGATGCCTTGCCTTTTTGATCAAATTCAATGGCTTCTATCTTGATTGCATCTGAACACTGGTATTCAGAGCAGTTGCGCATGCATCGCCTGCAGTTGATGCATTTGTTTGGATCAACTATGATGTAAGGATGGGTGTCATCTATTTCAAACTTTTTTTCCTGCCAGCTTTCAAGGCTTGAAATATCTACTTCATACTCTGTGGCATATTCTCTCAATTTGCATTCAAAGGCATCAATACATCCGCATGAAAGACATCTCTTTGCCTCTTGGACGGCAGTTTCTTCTGAAATCCCCAAATCTACTTCTTCAAAGTTATTGCGCCGGGCACCGGCAGGAAGTTCCGGCATTTTTGCCCTTGCTTTCTTTGCAACACCGACGAAGTTTTGTGAATCGACTTTATCAAGGGGACCTTTGCTTATGTTAAAAGGCATTTCAGGGGATTTTACAGGCTTTTTGCGCAGGAACAGATCAATGGAGCGAGCGGCTCGTCTGCCTGCACTAAAAGCTGATACCACTGTCCTGGGGCCGGTAAAGACGTCTCCTCCGGTAAAGACCCCTACTGCATTTGTCTGAAGAGTTCCCGGGTGCGCAACAATTGTTCCCCAACGCGTGGTTTCGCACTTTTGGCCAATTTCATCATTCTGCAAACAAGACATTTCAGGTACCTGGCCGATAGCAGTTATTACAGTATCAGCATCAACTGTTTTTTCTGAACCAGATATGGGCACTGGCCTGCACCTTCCACTAGAATCTTTTTCGCAAAGCTTCATACTTATATATTCCATCTGTTTTAACTTGCCGTTTTCACCAACAAGCCGTGAAGGAGCAACAAGTATATTTATTTCGATTCCTTCCTCTTCTGCAGCATCAACCTCTGCTGCAAGAGCCGGCATTTCTACTCTTGATCGACGATAGTATATGGCGACATTTTTTGCTCCCAGTCGTAGAGCGGTTCGTGCTGCGTCAATTGCGGTATTGCCGCCGCCTATAACAATCACCCTGTTTCCAATCCCGACATTTTTTCTTAGTGAAACATCTGTAAGAAATTTTGTGCCTTCAATTACGCCATGAAGTTCTTCTCCGGGTATTCTCAGATTGCGGTAACCCCAACACCCGATGCCTAAAAAAATTGCACTGTAACCTTCTGCAAACAGGCTGTCAAAGGTGAAATCTTTTTCCATGGCCACATTGGTTTTCGCTTCAATCCCTATCTGCAGGATTGATTCTATTTCAAGATCAAGTATGTGTCTTGGAAGGCGGTAATCAGGAATTCCATATCGTAATTGTCCGCCTAACTCAGGCATGGCCTCAAGTATAGTCACTTCATGGCCCATTTGTCTCAGATAAAAGGCAGTGGAGAGCCCGGCCGGTCCTCCTCCAACCACGGCAACTCTGTAACCTGAAGGTTCCGGGAGACATACAATCAATTTCTTGTAATTATTTTTTTCATAATCACCAAGAAAACGCTTTGCAAAGTTAATACAAACAGGCTCGTCAACTCTTTGGCGCCGGCATTCGGTTTCACAGGGATGGGGGCATATTCTTCCGATTACAAGTGGCATTGGGCAGCGTTCCTTAACGAGTTTTAATGCTTCCAGATATTGACCGTTTGCAAGCAGCGCAAGATATCCCTGGATATCCACGTTTGCCGGGCATGTGAGGTGGCATGGGGCTACGCAGTCTCCATAGTGTTTTGACAGAATCAATTCTATTTTATTTTGACGGGCCTGGCGGACCCGTTCAGAATTGGTATCTATAACCATTCCTTCTTTGACCTTTGCGACACACGATGTAACCAGACGATCCTGGCCTTCAATTTCAACTATGCATAAACGGCATCGTCCCAATGGCTTGAGATGTTCCTGATAGCAAAGGGTTGGTATCTTTATCCCTGATTCTTCTGCTGCCTGTAAGATGGTGGTATCAGGTTTTACTGCAGTTACTTTTCCGTTGATTGTAAGCTGAATTTTGTTTGACAAGCCGCACCTCCTAAAAGTCTATAATATAGAAATTTCCATTTTATGCTTAATGAATTCGGTACCATAAAAGTGCCTAAAGTGAGCTAAAGTGTCTAAAGTTGTGGTACGCCTTCGGCGTGCTATAGACTTTCAGATAATTAATTTCACAAGGCTGATCAGACGAACCGCGCAGTACGGACCCGTATGCTGCGTGGTGTGGGAGGGGCGCCTTGTGAGGGGTGTCCCTATCCCGATGGACTCAGCCGCTCCGCGCTCCGGGCAACAGCTAATTACTTAGCATTATCTATGGGGAATGTAAAGCTGTGATTTTGCATCAAGATATGTAAATTTTCGAAGTTTACAACTCTCATTGATCTGAAATTTAGCTCATATAAGCGAAAAAAAGGCATTAGAATACCCAAATTTATTTACATAAGGCCGCCTGTATAGCAACTTCGGGCCAAATACCGCCAGGTTTGGGCACAGTTCACGATTTGGCAGTAAAAAAGGGATTAGCCGATGTTAGGCTAATCCCTTGATTTTACTTGGTGCCGGAGCTCGGAATCGAACCGAGATGGAGTTGCCTCCGGAGGATTTTGAGTCCTCTGCGTCTACCAGTTTCACCACTCCGGCGCAAAATTATTATATATGTGAATCAGCGGCTGTTGTCAATAAAATTGCTTTTATCGTAACAATTTAGCCTTTTGAAAAAGAATCTGATAACAGGATAACCCTCCAGGCGGGCAGGCAAGGATAAACATGTAGGGGCGAATCTTGTATTCGCCCTAATCAAGGCGATCACAAGGATCGCCCCTACGAAAAAATAATATTTAAAAGCGCTAAGGTCTTACCTTTTCTCAAGTGCTGCAAAAATATTCTTTGCAGAAACATAACCTTCCCTTAAAATTGTGGGGAAGGAAGTTGTAACATCGATAACTGTCGAACCTGTTCCCCCTTTGAGCTGACCTGCATCAAGCATCATGTCTATTTTATCGGCAATTTGAACATCAAGATCAGATATAGCTGAACACCCTAATTGCCCTGATATATTGGCGCTTGTTCCTGTTATCGGGCTATTCACTTTTTTTACAAGGGAAAGAGCTACAGGATGTTCTGGCATGCGTATGCCGATTTTGCCTGTACCTCCGGTAAGATTGCGGGAGA
>QMMZ01000174.1 GCA_003647525.1 Deltaproteobacteria bacterium
CATGTATGGTGAAACCTTTTGGGAAACCTTACTGATTCCCATACGAATGTTTTTCCAGGGGGAAGATAACAGTTACCGATACTTTCAAGGCGCCTTAAATCCGATTCTAATCTTATTTTCACCCTTTATATTGCTTAACAAAAGATATATTAAAGACAAAATTATTTTTGTGTTCTTTTCTGTTTTTTTTATCATCATGGCATATTTCTTAACTGCCAAACAGGTTCGATATATTCTTCCTGTCCTGCCGTTTCTTACCATCATCGCAGTTATGGGCATAAAAGACCTTGTGGACGGATTGGGAAATGGAATGTCAACTTCTTTTTTGAAGTTTAGAATAAATAGCGGGTCATTAAGCAGGATAGTGATTTTTGCCACAGTTGCCATTTTACTGGCGTCTAATTTATTTTATTTGAAAAATCGGGTGGATATTATTAAACCTTTTCCATATATATTTGGAAAGGAGACAAAAGATGCTTTTCTGAAACGACATCTTTTACATTATGATGCCGTGGAATATGTCAATGCCAGTCTGCCTGAAGATGCCGTCATTTTTACAATGTTTCTGGGACGACGGGGCTATTATCTGGACAGAACATATAAAAATGAGCCTTCATTTGGAATGAATACCATAAGGCAGATGATAAACAGCTCAACCAACGAAGAAAAGTTTGTTGAACATGTCCGGTCCATGCAGGTTACACATATCCTGATGCGGACCGATATAGTTGACAAATATTTAAAAGATAATTTTCCCGCGGAAGAGATTAAACGCCTTTTATGTCTTGTAAAAAAATGCTGGAGAAAGGTTTACGAAAATAACGGGTACGCGGTATGGGATGTTCAGTTAGGTCATCGATATTGAAAAGTTGTTTATATTTTCTTCCCATTGAGGCCATTCACTCATGAACGATAATACTACCAAAAGAAATAAACTCCTACAAATACGTCCTGATTTATTGGTATGTCTGTTTTTCGTAATCGCCATCCTTTCCGTTTATTGGCAGGTGAGAAATTATTCATTTGTTAATTACGATGACCGACAATATGTCACCCAAAATCATTATGTACAGGCTGGATTGACGTTAGAGAGCATAAAATGGTCTTTTACTGCTATACACGCAAGCAACTGGCATCCATTAACATGGCTTTCTCACATGCTGGACTGCCAGATTTATGAAATGAATCCCGGCCACCATCACATGACAAATGTGCTGTTACATATATTGAACACCTTATTGCTGTTTCTTGTTTTCAAAAGGATGACCGGGAAGTTATGGCAGAGCGGTTTTGTTGCCGCCCTATTTGCGCTGCATCCTTTACATGTAGAGTCAGTTGCGTGGGTGGCAGAACGCAAGGATTTACTCAGCACCTTTTTCTGGATGTTGACCCTGTGGAGCTACGTACGATACGTTGAACGTTCAGATTTTAACAGGTATTTGCCGGTTCTCTTCTTTTTTATCCTTGGCCTTATGGCCAAACCCATGCTTGTGACTCTGCCGTTTGTACTCCTTTTATTAGATTATTGGCCCTTAAGAAGATTTGAACTTGGTTCAAGAGACGAGAACAACTCACAACAAAGGCGGTTTAATTTTGGTTTGATTTGCGAAAAAATGCCCTTATTTTTTTTATCAGCCGTGTCGAGTGTTGTGACTTACATTGTTCAGGAAAGTAGTGGCGCTGTCAACTCTTTGGCTGTGATTCCATTTCATATCAGGATTGCCAATGCTACGGTTTCTTATGCGAGCTACATTGGAAAGATGATCTGGCCTCATAATCTTGCAGTATTTTATCCGTACCCGGAATCTATTGTGTCGTGGAAGATTACAGGCGCCGGGTTGTTGCTCGGGGTTATATCGGTTATTGTTTGTCAGATGGTGAGAACAAAACCATATTTTGCGGTGGGATGGCTTTGGTATATCGGGAGTCTTGTTCCTGTGATTGGTATTGTACAGGCAGGTGTGCAGAAAATGGCTGACAGGTACACCTATGTGCCACTCATTGGCTTGTTCATCATTATTGCCTGGGGAGTACCCGATATTTTAGTTAGATGGCGTCATAAAAAAATTATACTCGCCATTTCTACAACATTTGTACTTTCAGCTTTTATGATTTGCACATGGTTTCAGGTCAAAAACTGGCAAAACAGTATTACTCTATTTGAGCATGCTCTTGATGTGACTGTTGACAACAGTATCGCACACATTAATCTGGGTGAGGCTTTAGCAGGACAAGGCAAGATTGATGCAGCCGTCAGGCATTATTATGAGGCATTGCGAATAAAGCCTAATCTTGCTGCACCGCATCTAAATCTGGGCGTTGCGTTAAAGGAGGGGGGCAAACTTAGTGAGGCCATCAATCATTTTTCAAAGGTTTTAGGCCTGAAATCCGATTGTGCCGAGGTACACTATGAGCTTGGCGATACGCTTGATAGAAAAGGCGATTTTGCTTCGGCTATCGAGCACTATCTTGAGGCTGTACGGATAAAACCCGACTACGCAAAGGTGTACAACAACTTAGGAGTTATACAGGCGCGTCAAAATAAAGATAAAGAGGCTATTGCTCATTTTTACAAGGCAATTCAAATCGACTCCGCTTATGCGGGTGCGTATTACAACCTGGGTAAAATTTTTACCAATCAGGGCAAAATTGAAGATGCAATCTTTAATTACAGGAAAACATTGCATTTTAGCCCCGAAAATACACAGGCTCTTTATAACCTTTCATGGATATTGGCTTCTCATCCAGATAAAGAATTTCGAAACGGCGAAGAAGCAGTAAGGCTGGCCCAAAGACTTTGTAAGATCACCCAGTACCAACAGCCTTTGGCACTCGATTCCCTTGCTGCGGCTTACGCAGAGGTGGGAAGTTTTGATGATGCGGTTTCAACCGCTAAAAAAGCGTTTAAACTGGCTCTGGAACAAGGGCCGGAAGAACTTGTTCAAGGGTTAAAAAAGAGATTGCAGTTGTATGAAAAACGACGCCCTTATCGTCAAACACGCTCCGGAGAAGGCAGGAGCTGATATGCTGGGTGCTAAAAGCGATTTTCGCAAAGTCTTTTTAGTGAGTCTCTGTTTGGTTGCTGCAGTTATTGTTACGTATATACCGGTCATTCATTCTGATTTTGTCGGGTATGACGATGAGTTGTATGTTACTGAAAACAAGCAAGTTCAGGAAGGCTTTACTTTTGAATCCCTTAAATGGGCTTTCACAACGTTTCATTCAGCAAACTGGCACCCGTTGACCTGGCTTTCTCATATGTTGGATTGCGAGCTGTACGGATTGAACCCGGCGGGTCATCATTGGACCCAGGTAGAGTTTCATATTGTAAACGCCGTTTTGTTGTTTTTGGTTCTATTCAAGATGACCGGAGCACTTTTCAAGAGTGCTTTTGTGGCGGCTCTTTTCGCCCTACATCCGTTACATGTGGAATCTGTTGCATGGGTATCGGAACGAAAAGATCTTTTGAGCACTTTTCTCGGATTGATGATGATTTTTGCATACCACCGCTATGTCAAATCGTCTTGTCTTAAGAACTATCTGCTGATTATTATATTCCTTAGTTTAGGCCTTATGGCCAAGCCCATGCTGGTGACATTCCCGTTTGTTTTACTTTTACTGGACTTCTGGCCGCTTAAAAGATTTCAGTATAAGAAAAATGAAAATGACGATCTTTCACAACCCGAAAGAAAAATATATTATGGCTTTAAAGGCCTCATGCGACTCATTTTAGAAAAGATTCCACTTTTTATCCCGGTGGTTATCTCAAGCATTTTGACTTTTTTAGCCCAGAGAAGCGAAGGTGCGGTAAAAACGTTTGGGGATTTATCGCTGAAAACCCGCATTGCTAATGCACTTGTTTCCTTTGTCAGCTATGTGTCAAAAGCGATCTGGCCCAGCAAACTGGCGGTCTTTTATGTGCATCCTGGAGACGCCCTGTCCGGATGGACCATTATTGGGGCTGCTTTACTGATTGCTGCAGCGATCCTTTTGTCTATTCGCACATTAAAGAAATATCCGTATATAGCCGTTGGGCTGTTCTGGTATCTTGGAACCCTTGTCCCGGTAATCGGATTGGTACAGGTCGGCGATCAGGCCATGGCCGATCGATACACCTATATTCCTTTGATAGGGCTATTTATCATTGTCGCATGGGGCGTTTCAGACCTTTTTAAAAAATGGCAATATGGAAAGATCTTTCTTGGTATGTCTGGCATGATAATCCTTTCAGCCTTGGCATGGCAGACATTCCATCAGTTGGGTTATTGGAAAAACGGCATTACGTTGTTTGAGAATGCCGTTAAAGTAACTGAAAACAACTATAATGCACAAAATAATTTGGGCACGGCATATTGTCCGGTAGATCTTGATAAGGCCATTTACCATTATAAAGCAGCTTTGAAAATAAACTCTAATTTTATACTGGCACTTTACAATCTGGGAACAGTTCTTTCTGAAAAAAAAGATTATGAAAATGCAGTATATTATTTTAACAAAGCACTTAAAATAAATCCAAAAAGAACTGATGTGCGGATGAATCTGGCAAATGTCTTGTTTATAAAGGGAAAGGCTGATGAAGCAGTGTCCCATTATATAGAAATACTGAAAACCGATTCCGAAAATGCTGATGCGCACTATAACCTAGGATATGTGCTGTCTACTCAAAGGCACTTTAAGGAGGCTGTTTTTCACTATAGACAGGCACTCAGAATCAATCCGGGATATGTAAAAGCACACTATTTTATAGGAAATATTTTGCTAAAACAGGGTAAAACAGAGGAAGCGTTCACTCATTTTTCCCAAGCGATTAAAATGGATCCTGATTATGTTCAAGCGTATAATAAAGTCGGACTGATACTGTTCAAACAGGGAAAACTTGACCGAGCAAAAGTGTTTTTTTCAAAAGCCATTCAGATCGATCCCAATTATAAAGAGGCACGCAAAAACCTTGGGATCGCAAACCAAGCCCTAAAACCTGCTAAACCGTAACATATTGTCTGGAGAGTTTTTATGTTTAAAAATAAAAAAGTGATTGTTGTCATGCCGGCATACAATGCTGCTCAGACCCTTCGAAAAACCTGGGATGAAGTCATGGCTCAGGAAATAGTGGACCTGATTATTGTAGTCGACGACAAGAGCAAGGATGAAACTGTTTCCATCGCAAAAGCATTGCCCGACACTTTAGTATATACACATGAGCAAAACTTAGGCTACGGAGGCAACCAGAAAACCTGTTACAGGCTTGCCTTGGAAGCCGGCGGTGATATCATCATTATGGTTCACCCGGATTATCAGTATACACCCAAGTTGATTCCTGCAATGGCTTCCATGATCGGGAACGGTTTGTATCATTGTGTTCTGGGCTCACGGATTCTCGGTGGTTATGCTTTAAAGGGCGGGATGCCGGCATGGAAATACATTGCCAATCGTTTTCTTACTTTTGCAGGAAATATTCTGATGGATGCTAAACTATCAGAGTACCATACCGGA
>QMMZ01000175.1 GCA_003647525.1 Deltaproteobacteria bacterium
AGTACATCGTTGACGAGTCCCAGTGCAATTGCTTTTTTTGTATCAACAACTTCACCGGTCATTAACATTTCCAAGGCTTGCCCTTTGCCAATGAGTTGGGTGAGGCGTTGAGTGCCACCGAATCCGGGAATAATGCCAAGGCGTACTTCAGGTTGTCCAAATTTGGCATTTTCAGAAGCGATTCGAATATGACAGGCCAGGGCCAACTCACAGCCACCACCAAGAGCATATCCATTTACAACAGCAATTACTGGCTTGTGGCAGTTTTCTATCAGAGATAATATTTCCTGTCCGTTTTCGGAATATTTTCTGGCGTTTAGCCCGTTTAGATCTTTAAATTCGTTGATGTCTGCTCCCGCCACAAAAGCTTTATCACCTGAGCCTGTAATGATGACACCATAAACATCGTTGTTGTCATAGGCTTCGTATATCAATGCCTTAAGTTCATCCAAAGTCTCAGAGTTCAAGGCATTCATTTTGGCAGGTCTGTTGATGGTAATCGTAAAGATGCCGTCAACCAGTTCTTTCAAAGTATTTTTTAATTGTGCCATATTTCAAAAAATGAGTGACTGACAAATATAACAGCTGAAAATCTAAAGACAAACCTAAATATATAACCAGATGTAAGGATTGTTCTGATTTTTTCTTTCAAATATGTGATAAATTGATCTATTTTGCGATCCAAAATAAAAAAGCATGTTCAAAAGGTTTTTTCTGGAGAAAGAAAAAACTTAAAAATGAGTTTTTTCTAAAACATTTTTGAGCACTGTATGCTAATACAAGACATTTATTGTTAATAACAAAACAGTTTGTTTACAATTGAGTTTTATTTAGAACCTAATCTTTATAATTAAATTATGTCATATTTATTTACATCTGAATCAGTTTCTGAGGGCCATCCCGATAAAGTAGCTGATCAGATTTCCGATGCGGTGCTGGATCACCTGATTGCGGCTGATGAGAATTCAAAAGTTGCTGTAGAAACATTGGTTACTACAGGTCTTACAGTAATCAGTGGAGAGGTGACAACTACAGCTTATATTGATGTTCAGAAAGTAGCAAGGAGAACTATTGAACGAATTGGTTATACAGAAGGAGACTATATGTTTGATGCACATTCGTGTGGTGTGTTGTCGGCTTTACATGAACAGTCACCGGATATCAACAGGGGGCTTGATCATGGCGATGAAATGGCACAAGGTGCCGGCGACCAGGGTATGATGTTTGGCTATGCAACCAATGAAACAGAAAATTATATGCCTTTGGCGCTTGATTTGGCGCATTTGCTCCTGATTGAGTTGGCAAAAATCAGGCGAGAGAAAAAGCAAATGACCTATCTTCGCCCAGATGCAAAATCACAGGTAACCATCGAGTACGGAGATGATAACCAACCGATCAGGGTTCATACTATTGTTTTATCTACCCAGCATGATGAGTTTGCAGATGACGGTGAGATGCTGCAGAAAATCGCACAAGATGTAAAGCAAATTCTCATTCCAAAGATACTTGAAAAATGCCCTGAAAGCATCCGAAACCTGTTTGATGATAAAATTATATATCATGTCAACCCAACAGGCAAATTTGTAATTGGCGGTCCTCATGGTGATACCGGTCTTACAGGCAGGAAGATCATTGTTGACACTTATGGCGGTAAAGGTGCGCATGGAGGTGGTGCATTCAGCGGGAAAGACCCATCAAAAGTTGACCGCTCAGCCGCTTATGCCACCCGGCATATTGCAAAAAATCTGGTAGCGGCCGGAGTGGCCGATGAGGTACTCGTTCAGGTTTCATATGCTATTGGTGTTGCAGAGCCCATGAGTATAAATGTAGTTACTTATGGTACATCTAAGGTTAACATGTCCGACAGTGAAATCGGAGATAAAACCAAAACTTTGTTTGATATGCGACCTGCAGCCATTATTAAGCGCCTGAAATTGAAGGCGCCAATCTATTCCGACACTGCGGCATACGGACATATGGGACGTACCTCTGAAATAAAGGAAGTGAAGTTTCAGGTAAACGGATCGGAATTAACCAAAACAGTGGAGACCTTTACATGGGAAAAACTTGATTATGTAGATAAGGTTAAAGAAATGTTTGGTTTATAGTCTGCACAACACAACAGGAAATAAAAAAGGGCTCGCTTGAGCCCTTTTTTATTAATAGAATCTGATTTTTAAGTCAAATACTTCTAATGCGTATATAATTTATCTTTATGTTTGGTTAGCTGTCTTTTCAATGCATCAACAGCTACATCCGTTGCAGCTTCAAAGCTTTTTGACCGTTCTTTTACAAATAATTGTGACCCTGGTATATTCAATTTTAATTCAATAATTTTATTTTCCATATTATCATCTTTATCTAATCGCATATAAACCTCACCATCGATAACCCGATCATAAAATTTATCCAGCTTATCTATTTTTTTTTGAATGTAATCGATCAGTTTTTGATCGGCAGTAAAACGAATGGAATGCATTTGTACCTTCATAGTAGTTTGTTTTATTATTTAAACAATTAAGCTTTAGGATGTGCCTGATCAAATATTTTTTTCAATTTGCCAAGCGTATTATGTGTGTATACCTGGGTGGCTGCAAGACTTTGATGCCCTAGTAAATCTTTAACAGCATTCAGATCAGCACCACGCCCAAGTAAATGAGTTGCATAAGTATGTCTTAATACATGAGGACTTTTTTTATCGACGTTAGTAATTCCGAGATATTTCTTCACGATCCTGTAGACGAACATTGGATATAACTTCCCTCCTTTATTAGTAACGATAAGATGTGGGTTGTTGTTTTGCCTAAATGTATTATTTTTCAATTCGATATAATTATCTATCAAATGTGCAAGATGCGAAGTAATTGGAATGAGTCGTTCTTTATTTCTTTTTCCGAGTACCTTAATCTGGCTGTTAAACCTGTCAAAATCAGAGGCTTTTAATTGAATCAGCTCGCTAAGCCGTATGCCGGTTCCATAGAATATTTCAAGGATAAGCTGATTTCTGATTCCAATAAAATCTTTACCGAAATCCGTATGATCCATTAATAGATTCATGTCTCCTTCACGTACAAATTGTGGTAAATTTTGTGGTGTTTTTAAGGCGTGAATCTTCAAAGCAGGGTTTTTATCTATCAGCCCTCGCCTATTCAGAAATTTGTAAAAAGACCGGAGTGTAATGATTTTTCGGTTGATGGTACGACTTGCAAGATCCTTTTCGCTGAGATTTATTAGCCAATCGCGGATTATGGCATGATTTACTTCTTCGATGCGGGTTTCGGGATATTTCTCACTGATAAAAGCATTCAATTGACTTAAATCATTTCGATATGAAATGACTGAATGCCGGCTAAACCGTTTTTCGTATTTTAAGTATTTAAGAAAAGAATCAATCATGTCTGTAACCTCTAACCATTCTGGCAAGATTACTAAACATAATTAATTAATGGTAAAAAAGGAAGCTTTTTTATAAATTTTCTTTGTTGGCCATCATTTGCCTGTATGCGGCTTTCAACTTCATAACCCGGTTTTTTACAGAAGGTTTTTCATAAAAATTTCTTGCCCTTATTTCTCTCAGGACTCCGGTTCTTTCAAACTTCTTTTTAAAGCGTTTCAACGCTTTGTCAATGGATTCGTTTTCTTTAACGTTTACTATGATCATATCTGCTCGTTTTCTCTTTTTTCAAAACAGGGTTGCAAATATAGAATTATTTGTGGATATGAACAAAAAGGTTTGTGTTAAAATAACAAAATAATGTGTTTTTCTGTTGAAAATTACCATATAGGGCCTTTCATTTAAATCCTTTTCTTAGTTTTGAACAAATATTGATGAGATGAGCAAAGAAAAAACTTCTATTCCGAAAGGAACCAGAGACTTTGGGCCAGAGAAAATGGCTCAACGTAATTACATTTTTGATGCAATCCGTCAAACATTTGAAAAATTTGGTTTTCTACCTCTCGAGACACCTGCAATGGAAAATCTTTCTGTACTGACAGGTAAATATGGAGATGAAGGAGATAAGTTGTTGTACAAGATTTTAAATTCTGGTGACTTTTTGTCTAAAACCAGTTTGGAGGATTTGAAAAAAGGTTATAAACAAGTGGTTGCCAAGGTTGCAAATAAAGGACTTCGTTACGATTTAACTGTACCCTTCGCACGTTACGTGGTGATGAACAGGCATGAGATTACCTTTCCATTTAAAAGATATCAAATACAACCGGTTTGGCGTGCCGACCGACCTCAGAAAGGCCGGTACAGGGAATTTTACCAGTGTGACGCCGATGTTGTTGGTACAGATTCTCTCATTTGTGAAGCTGAAAATATATTGATGATCAATGAGGTTTTTAGTTCTCTGGGCATTGAGTCATTTATAATAAAATTGAGTAACAGAAAAATTCTGGCAGGTATTACAGAGGTGATAGGTGCCCCCGGAAAAGAAACTGAGTTTGCGGTATCCATTGATAAACTCGATAAAATAGGAAGAGAAAGAGTTTTCGAAGAACTTACTACTGCAGGATTTACAGCCGATTCACTTATAAAATTATTGCCTATAATGGATATGAAGGGCACCAATAACGAAAAGTTAGAATTGTTGCGGAAGATGTTGTCCGGATCAGAAGTAGGATTACAGGGTGTTGAAGAGCTGGAAGAGATATTTGGCTATATCAGTAATTTTGGTTTAAAAGATGACCACACGAAATTGGATGTTACATTGGCGCGGGGCCTTAATTATTATACCGGGAGTATTTTTGAAGTAATTGCATTGAATTCGGGAATAAGAGGTAGTTTGAGTGGTGGTGGCCGCTATGATAATTTAACAGGTGTGTTCGGTATGGACGGCATGTCCGGTGTCGGGTTTTCTTTTGGTGTCGATCGAATTTATGATGTTATGGAGGAGATAAATGCTTTTCCTGAAGAGAATCTCGTTTCCACTCAGGTGATGATCGTAAATTTCGATGCCGCTTCTGCTGCACATAGCCTGGGAATCCTGACCCGGCTGCGTCAGGCTGGCATTAGTTCGGAAATATACCCGGATGCTGTTAAAGTCAAAAAGCAAATGAGTTATGCAAATAAAAAAAATATTCCATATGTGTTGATGGCCGGATCACAAGAGATTGATGAAGAGAAATACGGATTAAAGGACATGACAACAGGCGACCAAACCCGAACATCTATCGAAGATATAATTGAACTTTTAAAAGGTTAATAAAAATGCTTATGTTTACTTTTAGCTTGCATAAGGCATTAATAAGAGTAGAGCTGCAATTATTTATGTCAAATTGCGTTTATATATTCCTTTGATATTGGAAAAAAACCACAACATATGGTACATAGTTGTTAGCATGGTTATTATGACCTTGATACTGCCAGGCGTGAGCAATAATGTTTTAAATGCGCAGCCATGGTTACCGGGTTTTTCTGTAAACTCTACAACGGGGTGCGCTCCTTTTACTTCGGTGGTCACAAATCTTTCCAATGCACCTGAT
>QMMZ01000176.1 GCA_003647525.1 Deltaproteobacteria bacterium
CCCTTAGGGCTCGCTAAAAAATAACTTGGCATTTTTGCATCCCAACTTCCCCATATCTTTATTCGATTTTCATTCGCAAAAGACCTCGAAATAGCTCGCTTTTCCTGCGGTTTTGCTCATTCAGATCGATTAAATCTACGGCAAATTTGAGCGCAAATTCTACCAAGTTATTTTTTAGCGAGCCCTTATCTTAACAAAAGTCAAAAAAGGTGGGGTGCAATGTTCAAAAATGTAACCAGGTGTGCAAGATTCGTAACTGAAAAAGTCACGAATCCATTGTGAATTTATTGAATGATCAACATTTCTATAGGTTAGCTTTTTGGCACATATGTTGCTTTTATAAATTCAAATTCCATGTTGGAAAAATACAAACTTATTTAAAAGGAGGTAGTAGTATTATTATGTTGAAAAAAGTTATGATTATTTGTCTTGCATTTTCTTTTGTATTTATTGGCGGCATTGCTTTTGCCGCAGGTGGACAACCAGATGTACCTCAAGAAGGCCAAAAAATAAGTTCGGAATTAGAGCAGAGCTCTGGAGATGTTACTCCTCCTGCTGAACCGACGGATCTCAGCACCGATGATTCCAAAACCATAGTCGAAGAAGGCGTTGAAGTAAAAGACAAAGTCTTAGAAGAAGGCGGCGATGTCCAGAATTAATTAGCATGTTTTTTATTGACCCATTGGGCTTTAACTTATTTTAAGACGCATGCCTTAAAAATATCTAAGCCCCATGCAATAGAGAGCGCAAGTTTTCGTTTATAAAAATAAAGCCAAGGCAATCAATTATAAACAATCAAAACTTGCCCTCTCTTCCCCCCCCAATGTTTCCCCTTTCTACATGGCATTCTTGCACGCTGATCTAGATTGCAGTTTGTCAGGTGGCATTGGGGGGTTTAATATGAGCATCAAGAGCAAGGCGCGAAGGCGCGGGCGGAATAGCAAGCTATTGCGACGCAACTATTGTAGTGTTCATGGCCAGCGAAAAAGAGTAATTTGTGGCCTTTCGAGGTATAAATAACGGTTTACGCATTTTTGCTTTTTAATAATTCCTGATATGCTTCTGTTAATTTAATAAATTTATCATGCTCTCCCCCTTTATCGGGGTGGTGTTTTTTAGCCATATGCCTGTATAATGCCGTTAAGCCGCGGCGACTCATTTTCTTAAGTTTGTCTTTTTTTATATCGAATATTGTTATCGCTTCATCTAAGGTTACTGAACTTTTGTTAGGGGGTGGAGCATAAAACCTTTTGCCGTCAATAAAGTTCTTTATGTAATCGTGTAAAAAATAGTTTTCACCGTATTCGTTATCAAAAAACATGATAATATATCGGATCAAATATTCATTTAACTCCGGCCCGGTTGTCATTCCGGCCCAGAAAGACTTATCTTTGTTCAGGCGGCATATCTCTTCAATAAAATACTCATCAACTTTTTTTTGATCCAGAGATTGAGGCATTGTCTTTGCGGTCAACTTTGAAAAAAATCTCTGTAGATCAAATATTACATAAATGTATGACTTCAATTCATAGGAATCGAGAATACCTTCCGACTCCAGAAAATACTGTTCGATCTCGTCTCTTGATTTATTGAGAAGCACCTGGAAAAGCTTAGGCGATATACGTCCGATTCTTCCCTGGTCCATATTGCCGAACCGTAAAAAATGAATTCTTCTTTTATCGAACAGATGAAACTGAGTATTTTCCCCTTTTTCTTTTATGTTTTTTTTTCTTTTCGTGCGTCCGGCTCTTTGACTGAACATTTCAAGAATATACTTTATTTCCGGCTTCAGAAAGCGCCGGAATATATTATCGAGTTCGTCAAAGCCGGGCTTCACGCCAAGAGAGTTCAGCTTGTTTTCTACTTTTTCGTCAATATAGTAAGCATTTCCTCCAGGGTAAATAATATATTTTGCAGGATTGGCTCCAAGATCAAACAAGTCCCGACTTATAAAATATTTTCCATCCCGGTAGGATTCCCTGATGATGTAATGAAGTTTTTTTTTGATTATTTTTTTGGCCAGATACACAGAAGTTTTACTTCCTCAATCATAATTAGTATTTTTTGACTTTTTCCCATATCTTATAAGTATTCTTGCGGAATATTTGGCTTAACCATGAGTTGTATCTGCTCCAGTCTGTTTTTGAATTACTCCATACCTTTTGCAGGTCTTCAATAAAACTGCTTTGAAGTTCGGCCAAACTTATTACCCTGACAATTCCATTTTGATCAATCAGAATTCTGGTCATAATTTTGTTCTTTTGACAAATGAATTTTTCCACATCATTTGGCCTGAACTGCTTTTCAAACTCAGGATTGTAAGGAGTCGGGAGTAAAAAGTTTTTACCAAATTGCCAGATTACAAGCGGGTATTTTTCATGGTAGATTCCATATGCTGTCAAATTCTTAAAATCTTCAATATCTATTTCTCTGGGATAAGGTAATGAAACCAGAAGTTGAATCTCACCGTCTATTATGCCCATTAATGAGCTTTCAAAAGGCTTCTCCCAGCCAGGATACTTATCTCCTGCTTTAATTTCTTCTAATCCATTTTGCATATCAGCGGTTTTACAAGATTTAGCGGCATGCATTAATCTTATCCTTTAATTTATTGGAACATCTGAAAGTTACAATTTTTCTCGGTCTAATCATCATATCTTCTCCGGTTGCGGGATTTCTGCCCTTTCGTTCCTTTTTATGCCTTGTGCAGAATTTGCCAAACCCGCTGACCAAAACATCCTCGCCGGATTCAAGTGTTTGCTTAATGATTTCCAGCAGAGTTTCAAGCGTTTCAATAGATTGTTTTTTTGAAAATCCATTTGTAACACAGATTGTCTCAACAATATTAGCTTTGGTAATGGCCATAATTTATTTCCTTTTATTAATCAATTTATTATATTTTTCTTCTGATATAATTATTACACCCATTTTTTTTGCTTTTTCAATTTTGTTTGTACCCACCTTTTTCCCACAGATTATATAATCAGTTTTGCTGCTTATCGAGGTTTGAACAACTGCGCCAAGCATTCTCGCTTCTTTCTGCATTTCTTCTCTGCTTCCGTAATCCATTTTACCGGTAAATACAACATGTTTCCCGGCAATTGTGCTATCTATATTAATTTGTTCTTTTGCAAGAGGTGTTCTTTCAAGATTAAAACCAATTGACAGCATGTGATATATTGTATCTTTAATTTTTTTTATGCCTTTTTCGACCGAACTGCTTGTAATTGGTCCAAAATTAGGTATTTTTTTAATATTTTCTGCTTTTGCATCTATAATCTCTTCAATCTTCATATAAGAAAGCAGTTTTCTGCTGTCGCCCTTTCCGAGATCAGATATTCCAAATGCCGATAGAAACCGCCAATCTTCAACCGGTTTGTTTTTACTTATATTAATGGCTGCGGCAAGATTTTTTGATTGACCGGGGCCAAAACCTATACTTTTAAAATCATTTTCACTCATAGCATATATTTTTTCAAGGCAATCATAACCATTTTTAACAAGTTTTTGGATTGTTTTTATTCCAAACCAGTCCGCGTTGCCAAGAGTTTTAAACCAGTGGCTGATGCTTTGTTCTATTTGAGCCTTGCATGAACTATTATTACATTTTAGAAAATCATTATTCCATTCGAGTTCTGTCCCGCACGAAGGACATTTTTCGGGTATTATAATTTCATCTGATTTTGCAATAACTTTTTCAAGCTTTGGAATTACTTCGCCGCTTCTGATAACTTCAATTTCCGCGCCGATGCCTATATGTTTTTTTTGTATAAGACCTGCGTGATGAGCCGTGACGTTCCGAATTGTAGCTCCTGAAAGATAAACAGGCCTGATCTTCAATACAGGGGTAATATTTCCCATTCTTCCCACCTGCCATTTAATTCCTTCAACAGTTGTTATAGCTGTTTCACCCTTTGTTTTTATGGCTATTTGCCATCTGTAGTGGTGAGCTGTAGCTCCCATGTGGTTTTTTACATCTTCATTGGTAACCTCAGCAACCATTCCATCTACAGGGTAATCTGTTTTTGCTGTAAGATCTTTTGTGATTTGCTCTATGTTTTCCAAAAGTTCCCCGGCGCTGCCTGTCCATTTTGGAAGAACGGAATATGGGACAAAATGAACCATATTGTCTTGAAGGGCTTTTTTTGCAAATTCGTTTAAAGTATCAGAACTAATTATCCCGACAACCATATTTCTAGGATGCTCAAACTCATCAGACAGGTGTTCTTCAAAATAGGACTTAACAATTACCAGTTCACCAAGGCCAAGTCCTCTGCCTCCAGCAGGAATTATGCCCTTGTTAAAAGAATTGCTGATATCGTATCCTGTTTCACCATTTCCTCTGGTAGCAAGCATTGTTCCGTCATCTCTTCCGGCAAGGCCGTCCAGTTTAGGTGTTACGCTGAATGAAATATCAGCGATTCCTATCTCATTAGCTGCTTTATCAACCCTGGCAATAAATTTTTCAAGACCATCCTTTGTGTATGTTTTTTCAGTTGAAAGCATTGGCACAGGATGTCTTACTTCTTTTTTGGCATCGAATTTTTCAGGTTCTACTGAAAGAAGAAAAGGGTGATATGGGGATAGTTCCCGCAGCTTTTCTAAAAGCCTGTCGTATTCGAGATCGCTTACAAGCGGCTTTCCCTTTCTGTAAGCCTCATTATACTTTTTCAGAATTTCGACTAAAGCTTCAATATCTTCCATTATTTTCAATAAATACAATAAATTGATAATTTATCATTAGCTTTTTAAAAATATATTTGCTTCAGGTATAGTAGCATTCAAAGCATAAAAAACTTACGCACAAGATATCGTAAACAAAGAACTTGCCACAAATGAAAACAATAGTAACAGTTGAACGAGCCATTAATAAATAATGACAAAATCCGCAAGGTTCTTTCTTAACGATTTCTAATACGTGAACTTAGCGCACCTTCGGTGCGAACTTTCGGGCTGTGATTATATTATTTTTTCGTAGGGTCGATCCTTGTGATCGCCCCGATTAGGGCGAATACAAGATTCGCCCCTACTATAAAAAATGGAAATTCCTATACTATAAATTTATAATACCTTGAAAAAGATATTTTATCAATGGGCCATATAAGACTACGTCCCCAAGCCCGTTCTTTTTAAAAAACTCATGCGTCAGGACTGACAAATTCGGTAGTTCCTTGACATGCACCTGTTTTTTTGTTACCGAATTAAACGTAAATTGGAAAAAACTTTTTTACGAAAAGGTATATAAAATGAGTTCTATTGATGAACAGATTTTAAAATCAGCCAAGGAAATAGTTGTTAAATTTATAGAGGCCGGGAGGCTTTCTCCGAACGGCTTCGATGAAACGTTCAAAAATATTTATTACACAATTGAGGAAGCCGTACAAGGTTCAAGAGAAAAACCTGAAGAATATAATGAATGAATCTTCTTTAGAAAAAGTTAGTATTGAAAAAGCAAGTGAAGATCTATTTGATTTTGCAATTGA
>QMMZ01000177.1 GCA_003647525.1 Deltaproteobacteria bacterium
AAAACGTTTTATATATTATTTCAATATGTTGTTGTGGCCAGGCCCCCACTCTCAGGATTGTTGGAATTTAAAAGGAATTTAAACAAATAGTTCAATCGGCCTGTTAAAACGAATTGCTATACCTTCTGAAGTTGAGCGCACCACAGTGCCCATACAATTTTTCAACTGCTTCAATCTCTTTAGTTTTATAGTGCTTTTCTTCGGATGGAAAGAGTCTATAATAAACTGCGAATCATCTGGAATATAAGAGGCATCCTTTGTATAAATGAAAGCACCGGTGGCAGATATGTCTTTGGTTTCAGCAAGAAAAACCCTTTTTCTGCTTGACGTTATGGCCTCCAGCTTTACAGGAAGTTTAACCGAAAATCTTTTATCTATACGTTTTTCTTTTTTTAATAATCTCTTAATTCTTTTATATAGACGTTTTTCTTTCATTAAGTTAGGAGTTTTTCTATGCTCGGAGCTTTCTTCCTGCTGTATAACGGGAATCCCAGGTTTCGACTCACTCTTATCCCGGTGAGAGTTATCGGTATCTTTCTGTATATCGGAAATTTTACGTTTTGATTCACTCTCATCACCTGAATTACCAACACCCTGCTGTATAACCGAAACTTTACGTATTGATTCGCTCTCATCATCGGAAACATAGGTATCCTGATCTGTCTTCAGGTTCGATATCTTCAGATCTTCCTTGCACTCATTAATAATATCTGAGGTTATGATTAGAATCTCCCTGACATAGCCACTCAACAGGGCATGATCGCAGATAATATTTATCAGGCGAGGATAGCCGTTGGAAAAAGAAAAGATTTCTTGAACCGCGTCTGATCTGAAAATACGTGCTTTAGCACCGGAAATTTTAAGCCGATGCCGGATATACGATTCCGTCTCACTTAGCGTCAAAGGCTCAATGTGATACCTGAGTGTAATTCGCTGTCCAAGACCCCTGTTTTTATATTCCTTTAAAATGTCGATGAATTCATTCTGCCCCACAAAAAAAATATTCAGAAGTTGAACGTATTCATCTTCAAGATTTGATAACAGCCGGATCTCTTCAAGCAGTTCATTGCTAATCCGCTGGGCTTCGTCAATGATCAGCAATACTTTTTTATTTTGTGCACGGACTTTTTTTAGAAATCGTTTGAAGTAAATGAGAAAATCACCTTTGCCGTCAAAGGTTCTCCCCATGTTAAATGCAAAGGAAATAATATTAAAAAATTCTAATACTCCCAAACTCGGATCGTAAATAATAGAGGCCAGTGTATCATCCCCCAGGCTTTGGATGAGGGCGTTAATAAGCGTGGTCTTGCCCGTTCCTACGTCACCGGTCATGGCAAGAATTCCCTTGTTCTCAACAATGGCATATTTCAACGTGGCAAGGGCTTCTTTGTGCTTTTCACCCAGCCAGAGAAAGCCCGGATCCGTGCTCATCTGAAAAGGTTTGGACGCCAAATTGTAATGGGAAAGATACATGGGGTTCCTTTTATTTATTCTCGGTTATTCCGCAAGTTCCTTTGTCTTCTTTTTATTATCATAGGTACTTCCATTTGCCATTCTAACAACCTGAGTCAACTCTAACTGCTTTACATATATCATCAAAATGAAAAAGACAAATTCCAAAAAATTGGATTTGCCCCTTTTAAAAAAACGATATCACCGCTGAAAAATTAAGCATCGGTAATGATACTATATATTGTGTCGTATTCGCAATCCTGTTGGTGTAAAAAAATGAAATCTTTGCTAAGATACTATTTTGATATAATTCCTCACCGGTTACCTTTCCCAGTGTTACTGTTTAGAGGTACTTAAGTAGGTATTGTAATAGAATCAAATAATTTTATTTAATTTCCTAAATTAGTGAGGCTCAATATATAGCAATTCTGTCTAATAAACTACAATATATTGCAATTCGAATGAATTATATATAAATTATATATAATTTTACTTGACATGATAAAATCCATTTATTTTATATAGTTAAAAGCAGCATTTATTTTTTACATCAAAATGAAAGCAGCACAATTCGATCTTTTGACTCCACCGGCTTTCATAGAACGACTTCTTGTCATTTTCAAAGATGCCGAAAAGGAGGTTACCAAATGAACTACTTAATATTATGTTTTTTATTTATTATTTCTATTTATCCAGTAACTACTTTTGGCGAGTGTACAAAAGGTAATTGTGAGAACGGTCAAGGAACTTATAAGTATTCTGACGGCGCTGAATACCATGGCCAATGGAAAAACAGTAAGCTGGACGGACAAGGAACTCTTACCTATCTTGATGGAGGTAATTATGAGGGGCAGTGGAAAAATCATCAGAGAAATGGACAAGGAACTTATATTTATCCTGACGGCAGTAAATATGTAGGACAATTCAAGGATAATGAAAGGCAGGGGCAAGGAACTTATACGTTTCCTGACGGGAGTAAATATGTGGGTGAGTTTGAGAACGGTATTATAAATGGCCAGGGAACTTATATTCAGCCTAATGGTGGTAAATATATGGGCCTATGGAAGAATAACGGGTATATTGGAAACCCGAAATCTGATGAAGCACACAGGAGTTTTGCGAAAAAGGCAGCAGAGGAAAAACCCCGGAAAGCTAAACCTTCCGAGTCTTTAAAAGGTTTCAGGAAATCCGAGAATAAGCGTTACCACACTGTCAACCCCGGTGAAACACTTTACAGCATCAGCCGCCGTTATGCTTTGACCGTGGGAAAGATCCAAATGTTGAACAAACTGGAAGATAAATCTTTAATATACCCGGGACAGGACCTTTTGCTGGCACCTAAATAGCGTCTGAACAAAAAGTGTTTTTTTCGCGAATATCTGCGTCAAGCTCATAGTTTAATTTTAAAAATACTATCAGTATTATTCAGGTTTAGGTTTTGTTTTCTTTGAATTTTATAAAAATATTGGGTTGGGTTCGTGCACTAAACAATCTTCACCACTCAGAGCCTCGCAAACCTCTCACCACTATGGCGTATTTTGTTTACTAATAATGTTTCAATTATCTTTTATTCCCCGCTTCAAAACAGTTGATCTATCCTTTAGCTTTTTTAGTTTTACCTTTTTTTAATACCCCATATAATTTAAAAAGTGCCAAAAATTAGCAAGATTATTGCCGAATATTTTAAAACAATTTTGATGTACAATGCGACAATATATTACAACCAACTGATATCCTTTCTTATTTCTATTTTTAAAAACGAAATGGTAAACCTTGCACGATTTTTGCAGTAATCTTTACATTATTTTGGGTAATGAGAATTTTCAGAAGTATGCAACTTTTCAAAAACGCGCTTTAGGCAAATTAATTCTTATGAGTTAGTAGCGTTCCGGAGGAACAATGCTGAAGTTTTAAACTTAAATCCGGGAAAGAGGTCAGTTCATGAAGAAAATAAAATTTATGCTCATTGTTGCTGTCACACCTTTTGTTTTTGGCACTTCAGTCCAGGCAAATCTATGTACCGGGGAAAATGATTTTACGCATAAATTTCGTATAGATAAATTTACAGGTTTTCGGCCCGTCCAACAGTGCAATGTACAGGCGGCAATATATCAAGATTTTGTTTTTTCAAATACAGCAATAGATTCTTTTACATCAACCGGCGATGTCAATGAGTATATGACAATTTGCACGGCAGAACCGTCGGTGTTTCAAAGAGACTTTCACTTTGATTACAAAATCAAATCAATGCCAGCGACATCCCCACCCCCTGAACCACCACTGCCCGACCCCCCTTCGCCTCTACCCATACTGCCCGGCACATAGATCCTAATTTGGAGTTTAGAATCGTTTTAAAATCGTTAGCTGACCAATGAGCAAGGGGCGATGAGTTACTGAAAGTTTTTGCCACACTGTTCAATTTAACAGAACACATTTTATTCCGGAATATAAATATAGTATGTGAATCGGCTGTTGCTTATCTTACAATTCTATCAATCTGCACCATCTTTAATGGGATTAAATATATGAGGTCAAGTGAACTGCCTTTTTGAATAAATGAATATCTTACATCTTATATTTTTCTTTTAAACTTTGTAATTTTGTTAAGTAATGTTTACGGTAAATAAGATTTTTTTGGTTGCTGATATCATTAATTGAAAGATCTATATGCGGTCTGATGTCGATGCCGTAATGGTTCAGAATTTCTTCATTTGCCTTGTCAATAATCAGAATAGAATAGTAAGTGGTTAAAATCCTAATTTTCGAATCCCTGCGTAAAAGGTAACTTCTACCGGCCACTGTATTCAGAAAAAATCCGGCATACTCATATAAAACTCCCAGGGAAGGGCATCCTTGTAGCTCCTCCTTACAGCATTTATTAGACTTATAAAACGAATAAAAGGTTGGCATTATGGATTCAAAAATATCATTTTCATTATTCAGTATTTTCTTTGTAAGTTTAATTCGCTTTTTCCCTAAAACTCTGTAAAAGTGAGCCATATTATGTGTTAAAAGGATGATGTCCGTTGTTTCACCTGTAACTATGGGTCTGTTTTCCGATAATAACTTTACCACTTGTTTAAACAAGTCATAGGTTCCATGCTCTAAATTTTGAAGTATTATATAATCTCTTTTGTCCAGGTATGAAAAGAAGGCAATAATTTGGCGTTCCAAATCCTCACAGTCAATATTTTCTATCCCTGGGAAGATTAAAGTTTCTTCTTCTCCGAATACTTCTGTTAGTTTTTCTTTGGGAATATGTGTTTCTTTTTTTAATGACAGCTCTTCTTCCAACTTCCTAATTTTTTCTTCCACCTGCCAAGTCTTTTCCTCAAATTTATTTCGCTCCTGGCTTATGGCACTAACAAGCTCTTTTTTATGCCAATTGATAATTTTATTATATGCAAAATAACCTATGAATCCGACAATGACAGGTATAATCAATATTTTTATGAATTTTTCCATTTCAAATAAATATTCCCTTTCAAATTATTAAATGCATGAACTTTTTCCAGTACCGTACATAGTACAACTTTTAGGGTCAAGAAATATCATGTAATGCAAAGTAGGTGGATCTGGAAGTATGCCAGGAAGAGGAAAAAAGTCATTATGTCGTAGTTTGCAATTAACTGGTTGATTTCATATCTCTTGCAATTACCTGGAAAATTAGTCATGTCAATAGGTTGTGATACTATTTGGATATCGATCGCTCTTGTTAAAAATTATTGCATGGTCCAGATTTGCCCCCGACCCTACATCTTGTGTTTCCCATCCCCCCTTCAGTTCGGCTTTCCGGTCAAGGTTCCGCAGTCGAGGTCAGGCCACGCTATCTTATTAATATTTATGAATCGTCGCTCCAAAAATAGAGAAGTGCATTTAACGGGGCGGGCAACGATGCTTTGAGACTTTTTATAAAATCAAGAGTTGATTTTATTACCAAACGTGATCTGGAAGGAAATGCCGCTTTGCTCTTGCCATCTGCCCGTGTTCTTCTTCTCTTAAAACTGTTTTTTTGACCCTATAAATGGC
>QMMZ01000178.1 GCA_003647525.1 Deltaproteobacteria bacterium
CTGATGGCAATGCCATTGGAGGTTTATCTGTAGGTGAACCGCATGAGATGATGTATGAAATGACAGACCTGGTGTGTGGCATTTTGCCCCGGGATAAACCCCGCTACCTGATGGGAGTGGGAACACCGGTCAATATTTTGGAGTGTATTGCGTTAGGAATAGATATGTTTGATTGTGTAATGCCTACCCGGAATGCTCGTCATGGATTGTTGTATACCCGTGAAGGGATTGTTAATATTAAAAATGTTAAGTGGAAAAAAGATTTTTCCCCAATTGAAAAAAATGGGACTTCTTATGTCGATCAGTTTTATTCCAAAGCTTATTTAAGACATTTGATCATTTCTCAGGAGATGTTGGGTGCGATGATTGCAAGTGTTCATAACCTGGCTTTTTATTTATGGCTTGTAAAGGAAGCAAGAGAAAAAATTATTGATGGTTCATTTGCCTCCTGGAAAAATACGATGGTAAAACAGTTGTCAATAAGATTGTAGAAAAATTGAATGGATTAGATATTTTTGTGAATTAAAATACAGGCATTGAAAAAACTCGACATATATATCATCAAGAAGTTTCTCGGAACATTCTTCTTTGCCATCTCATTGTTGATCATCATTGTCATTGTTTTTGATATTTCAGAAAAAATAGATGATTTTCTGGAGAAAGATGCACCATTGGATAAAATCCTGTTTTCCTACTATTTGAATTTCATTCCTTACTTTGTTAACCTTTTCGTTTACCTGTTTACATTTATTGCTGTTATTTTCTTTACTGCCAAGATGGCCTCCGATACCGAGATTGTTGCCATCTTAAGTAGTGGTATTAGTTTCTGGCGAATGCTAAGGCCGTATTTAATATCATCGGTATTTTTAGGGTTGATGTCATTTTATCTGGCCAACTTTTTAATTCCCATAACCAATATGAAAATGATGGAGTTTGAAAAGGAATATATTCGAAATCCATTCCAATACCGGGAGCGGGATATCCATATGCAAATTAAGCCTGGCACATATGTTTATATGGAGAGTTATGATAACAGGGCGAACCGGGGATATAAATTCTCGATGGAAAAATTTGTGGATAATAAACTGGTTTATAAATTGAATTCCAACCGAATTGAATGGGATAGTTTATCTGGAAAATGGAAATTGAAAAATTACCATATCAGGGAGCTTGATGGTAAGAACGAAACACTTGTTGTAGGTCAGGAGATGGATACTCTTATCAATCTGCATCCGCGTGAATTTACCTTCATTATCGAAGATATTAAAACGATGAACTATTCCTCTTTGCGTGCCTTTATTGAAAAAGAAAAGTTGAAAGGGACGCAAAAAATCAAAGAATATGAAGTTGAAAAACACAAACGAATTGCCTTTCCATTTGCAACCATTGTACTCACTTTTATCGGGGTCGCCATTTCCAGTCGTAAAGTTCGGGGGGGAATTGGAATGCACCTTGGAATAGGCCTTACCATCACTTTTTCATTTATTTTATTTCTGCAGATTACAACTGTTTTTGCTACGCGAGGCAACCTGGCTCCCTGGTTATCTGTTTGGATACCCAATATATTGTTTGCAATTATTGGAGTGTACTTACTGAAAATTGCACCCAAATAATTTTACGATCCCATTCCGGGCCAATAATAGTATTCCGAAAATTTATTTGTTAAAGAAACTGGATTATTGAAAATCCCGTAAACAGCCGATCCACTTCCACTCATTGAAGCATATATTGCTCCTGCATTGTAGAGGTTTTCCTTTATTTTCTCAATTTCCTGAAATCTTTTAAAAACCTCTATTTCAAAATCATTGGTGAGGTTTTGTTTCCACTGATCAATGGGATAGCTGATGATTGTTTGAAGTGAAGTCTGTTTAAATTTGGGCTTAATCCAGGAATAAGCCTCTGGTGTATTGATGTGGATTTTAGGTGCCACGATGGCAAAGAAGAACTTTTTCAGATTGAGGTTTAAGGGTTCAAACTGATCACCTGTATTGGATGCCAGAACCGCTTTGTTTTTAATAAAAAAAGGACAATCTGAGCCAAGTCTTCCGGCATAATCCTGCATTGTTGAAACTGATAATCGCAGATTGAAAAGATCATTTAATAATTTAATAGTAAATGCTGCATCCGATGATCCTCCTCCCAATCCTGCTCCCATTGGAATTATTTTGTGTAGATGGATTTTGACAGGTGGAAGTTGGTGGTTAGCCTGCAAAAGCTCAAATGCTTTAACTACAATATTGTTTGCAGAATCTCCGGGAATATTGATACCGGTTGAATTGAATTCAAATTGTTTATCAGGTGCAACAATTATTTCCAGGATATCATGTAGGTTTAAAGGGTACATTATTGTTTCCAGGTTATGAAAACCATCATTCCTTTTTTCGGTGATGGATAATCCCAGGTTAATTTTGCAATTTGGAAAACAGATCATCAAAGTTAATTTATAACAAAGCTAAAATAATTGTAATTTTGAAACCCCACTTTTTACTTTTAAATTCAACATTTTTGTATGGCTATTATAAATTCTGTTATATCCTGGTTGATGAAAAAGCGGATTCACCAGATCGAGCTGTTCATGAAGTATCCTCATGAGGTTCAGGAAGAGTGGTTTAAGAAACTTATAAGTGCTGCAAAAAATACAGAATGGGGTTTGAAATACCATTATGGTTCAATTAAATCGTTTGAAGATTTTCAGAAACTGGTTCCTATTAATACATACGAATCCTTAAAACCCTATCTTGATCGCTCCAGAAAAGGGGAACAAAATATTTTATGGAATACTGATATAAAATTGTTCGCCAAATCATCAGGTACAACAGCCGATAAAAGTAAATTTATTCCTGTAAGCCAGGAAGCTTTGGAAGAATGTCATTACAAGGGAGGCAAGGACATGTTGTCGATTTACTGCAACAATCATCCTGATACTTTGTTGTTCGATGGTCGTGGATTGTCGATGGGAGGGAGTCATAGTATTGTTGAAATCAACAATGAAGTATACTACCATGGCGATTTATCGGCTCTGATTGTTCAGAATTTGCCATCATGGGCTGAGTTTATCCGTGTTCCAAAAAAGTCTGTTGCATTGATGGATGAATGGGAAAGTAAAATAGAAAAAATTGCTCAGTCAACAATAAATCATAATGTTACCAATATATTGGGAGTTCCTTCATGGACATTGCTTTTAATAAGACGAATTCTTAATATTACCGGGAAAAAAGATTTGCTGGATGTTTGGCCAAATCTGGAGGTATTTTTTCACGGAGGCGTTAATTTTGAACCCTATCGAACACAATTCAATGAGGTAATCTCATCTTCGCAAATGCAATACATGGATACTTATAATGCCTCGGAAGGATTTTTCGGGTTACAGGACCGTACCGATTCTGATGAATTGTTGTTGATGTTGGATTATGGCATTTATTATGAGTTTCTACCAATGGATCAGTTGGAGTCGGAACATCCCAAAACCAAATTACTCAGTGAAGTAGAAAAAAATGTAAACTATGCATTGGTAATTTCCACAAATGCCGGATTATGGCGCTATCTCATTGGCGATACGGTTGAATTTACCAGTCTGGAACCTTATCGGATACGGATTACCGGAAGAACAAAAAATTTCATCAATGCAGTTGGAGAAGAGCTTATTGTTGATAATGCTGAAAAGGCTTTATCCGTTGCCTGTAATAAATGTAATGCAGTTATCAATGAATTTACAGCTGCCCCGGTTTACTTTAATTCAAATGAAAATGCATGTCATGAGTGGTTGATTGAGTTTGAAAAAGAACCTGAAAATATTGAATACTTTGCCGAGACACTTGACAATGCTTTAAAATCATTGAATAGTGATTATGAGGCCAAAAGATATCATAATATGGTTTTGCGCCCACCTATCATAAAGTCGGTTGCAGATCAAACATTTTACAATTGGCTAAAAACAAAAAATAAACTGGGTGGACAGTATAAAGTTCCCCGATTGTCGAATAATAGAAAATATGTTGATGAAATCTTAAAAATGGTTAATTAAAAATACTATTTTCCCGACAAAAAAATACTATTTTTATCCCTTTTAAAAATCATTCGAAATGCATATAGCTATAGCTGGAAATATTGGGTCTGGAAAAACAACATTAACAAGGTTATTATCTAAAAACTTTAATTGGGAGGCACATTTTGAAGATGTAGATACCAACCCTTACCTGAACAGTTTTTACGAAGACATGCAACGTTGGTCGTTCAATCTTCAAATTTATTTTTTAAATAGCCGGTTCAGGCAAATTGTACAGATCAGGGAAAGTGGAAAAACAGTAGTTCAGGACAGAACAATTTATGAGGATGCTTATATTTTTGCTCCTAACCTGCACTACATGAACCTGATGACTACCAGGGATTTTGAAAATTATATTTCATTGTTCGAGTTAATGAGTTCATTTATTCAACCCCCTGATTTACTTATTTACCTGAGAGCGGAGGTTCCTACATTGGTCAGTCAAATTCAGAAAAGAGGACGTGAATATGAGGAAGCCATCAGATTGGATTATTTAAAAAAATTAAATGAGCGCTACGAAGGTTGGATTAAAAATTACAACCTGGGTAAATTGCTGGTCATTAATGTGGATGATATTGATATTCAGGACAACCCTGAAGATCTGGCTTTGATCATTGAAAAAGTAAATGCTGAATTACACGGATTATTTTAATCGGTAAAGATTAGATGGCTACCATAGAGGATTTTAATGTATTGGATATTAGGGTTGGAGAGATAGTTGAAGTGAAAGAATTTCCTGAGGCAAGAAATCCTTCATATAAGTTAAAGGTAGATTTTGGTAAAGAGATTGGGATTAAAAAGTCATCGGCTCAAATAGTAGAAAATTATTCAATCGAGGAATTGTTAAATAAACATGTGTTGGGAGTTGTAAATTTCCCACCTCGTCAAATTGGACCATTTATTTCTGAAGTATTGATTTTAGGTGTTCCTGATGATAACTCAAATACAATATTAATAACACCTGATAGTCAGGTTTCCGCAGGAGGTAAATTGCATTAGCAATGAAACACAAAAGAACGACATACACAATTTTCCTTTTTATGTTCATACTGTTGGTTGCAGGATGTAAGCAAAATACTGTTGAGGAATTTACAGATAAAGACGGGAATCTCGTGATTAGGGAATGGTATAATAAATCGCAGATTAAATCTATCAAAACCTTTACAAATCCTGAACAGACAAATTTCCGATACATGGTATTCTACAAGGATGGATTGTTAAAAGATTCGGCTGTATTTGTCAATGGAAGAGTTACTGGATTGCGTAAGTATTATGAAGCGAGTTCCGGATTGATGCACCTTGAGAGTTATCAGAATGGACTATTGAACGGACCTCATAAGGCTGTATTTAGTTCTGGTGTCAGTAGCTTTGATGGGTATCGCAAAGACAACAAAAAAGTTGGGGAATGGAAGTTTTTTTATCCCAG
>QMMZ01000179.1 GCA_003647525.1 Deltaproteobacteria bacterium
CCTAAAACTATGTCTGTTCCACGTCCTGCCATGTTTGTAGAAATTGTAACAGCGCCTTTCTGTCCGGCCATTGCTATAATTTCTGCTTCCTTTTCATGGTTTTTCGCATTCAAAACACTATGCTTAATGCCTCTTTTTTTTAATTTTTTACTTAAATCTTCAGACACATCTATTGAAACAGTACCGACTAAAACAGGCTGCCCTTTTTTATTAAGTTCTTCTATTTCATCCAGAGCAGCTTCATATTTTTCCTTTTTTGTCTTGTAAATCATATCCGGATAATTAGTTCTGATCATCTGCATATTGGTGGGAATAATTATAACATCCAGATCATATATTTTTTTAAACTCAGATGCCTCTGTGTCTGCGGTACCTGTCATACCTGAAAGTTTATTATACATTCTGAAATAATTCTGGAAGGTAATAGTGGCAAGCGTCTGGTTTTCATTCTCTATCTTTACGTTCTCTTTGGCTTCAAGTGCCTGGTGCAGACCTTCACTGTAACGACGACCTGGCATTAAACGGCCGGTAAACTCATCTACTATAATGACCTCGCCATTTTTGACTATGTAATCAACATCGAGCTTAAACAGCGTGTGGGCCTTAAGGCCTTGATTTATATGATGTAAAACTTCTATATGTTTTGGATCATATAAATTGTCGATCTTCAAGATTTTTTCAGCCTTTGCAACACCATCTTCCGTCATGACTACGGTCCGCGCTTTTTCATCTATCGTAAAATCCATATCGCGTTTAAGACGCGGAATTATTTCATTGATTTTGTAATACAGACCCGTAGATTTCTCAGCAGGTCCGGATATAATCAGAGGTGTTCTTGCCTCGTCAATCAGTATGCTGTCAACCTCATCAACAATAGCAAAGTTCAGTTCTCTCTGGGCCAGAGAATTTATATCAAATTTCATATTATCGCGCAGGTAATCAAAACCAAACTCATTGTTTGTTCCGTAAGTTATATCTGCACCGTATGCCTCTTTTCGTTCCGCGTCGTTCATGCCGCTTAATATACTTCCTACTGTTAGTCCCAGGAAATTATATATCTGACCCATCCATTCTTTGTCACGCCTGGCAAGGTAATCATTCACCGTAATAATATGAGTCCCTTTGCCGGAAAGAGTATTTAGATATGCAGGTAGAGTGGAAGCAAGAGTTTTACCCTCACCTGTTTTCATCTCAGCAATCTTCCCCTGGTGAAGAACAATACCCCCTATCAACTGAACGTCAAAATGTCGCATCTTAAGTGTACGAACAGAGGCTTCTCTTATAGTTGCAAAAGCTTCCGGAAGGATATTATCAAGGGGTTCTCCTTTTTCAATACGCTCTTTGAAAATAGAAGTACGAGACCTTAGCTGCTCATCACTCATGGCCTTCAGCCCGGGCTCCAATCTATTAATCATTTCGACGACTGGTTTAATCTTATTCAGTTCCCGTTCATTTTTACTTCCAAAAACTTTTGTCAAAAAATCAAAAATCATTTATATAATTATTCCTCCACTAACTGTTTGCTGGTGGTAACAAAATTAGTAACCGTTCACGGAACGTTGAAAATAGAAATTGGAAATTGGAAATTTGGCCTTCATGTTTTTGTACTGTTCTTCCCAATTTCTAATTTCAAGTTTCAAGCCATGAACAACTTTATTAATTATAACATACTTGAAAAAAATTGGTTAGACTTTTTGAGATAATAATTAGGAAGGTTTAGTTATAGACTTTCAGATAATTAAAAAGAGATTCAAAACTTTTTTTCTGATTTATTGCCGCAAGATTAAACTGCTGTGTCTGTTCGTGCATTTCCTGAATCACGCACTTTAAAAATGTCGTAACATTTAAGGTTAAAGGGGAAAAGGGACATTTATCAAGCCGGCAGTTTCATCTAAACCAAGCATTATATTCATATTCTGAACAGCCTGGCCAGAAGCACCTTTTACCAGATTGTCAATAGCTGAAATCAATATTATGCGGTTATTACGCTCATCTAATTTAAAACCTATGTCGCAAAAATTTGTTCCCTTTACATGCAAAGTATCAGGCACCCGGCCTTGTTTGCATATTCGAACAAAAAAACATTCTGAATAGAAAAAGTCAATGCAATTTTGTATTTCTTCAGAGCTGACTTCTTTAACAAGATTTGCATATATTGTTGTCAGCATTCCGCGCGTCATTGGAACAAGATGAGGTACAAATGTTATGTTTACAGGTCTTCCTGCCTCGATGCTGAGCACTTCTTCCATCTCGGGCTGGTGCCTGTGCGCAGCAACTTTGTAAGCCTTAAAAGATTCGTTTGCTTCGCAAAAATGTGCGGTCAAAGAAAGTGATCGGCCGGCACCGCTGACACCGGATTTGGAATCCGCAATAATTGAATTAATATCTAAAAAATTGCTCTTTATTAATGGAACAAGGGGCAGAATGACGCTTGTCGGATAACATCCCGGGTTGCCTATGAGAGTTGCGCTTTTTATCTTGTCAAAATATACTTCACAAAGGCCGTAAACTGCTTTATCAAGTAAATCAGCAGCAGTATGCTCCTGATAAAAAGCTTCATACAATAATACATCCTTGAATCTGAAATCAGCAGACAGGTCTATAACCTTCTTATCATGCCTGATAAACTCTGGAACTATCTCCATAGCCACCTTGTGCGGAAGTGCAATAAATACAACATCGGTTCTTTCACAAAAGCTGTCTATTGAGAGTTTTTCACAGCTTAAATTAACGATTCCGGCCATTGACGGGTAGATTTTGTCAAATTTCTCTCCAGCATACTGACGCGATGTCAGAACAGTCAATTCTACATCCGGATGCCCGGCAAGTATCCTGACAAGCTCCGCTCCCGCATAACCCGTTGCACCGACTATACCTGCTCTAACCATAATGCCTCCTTTTTGACGGCTTCGTAAAAAGTCCATTTTCTGCGTTGCGCTGCATCCTTTGTCATTGCGGTGTAGCAATTAGTACGCCTCTCTCCTCATGGTTTGCGCGCCTTGAAACTGAAGCATCTTACTTTGCCGTCTGAACTATTATGTTCCTTCTATAGACTTTCAGATAATTAATTTCACAAGGCCAGAAGGAAGAAGGCGTATTAGTTATACGTCAACGACTGATAACACAGTGAAATTATTTATCTGAAAGTCTATAACAAAAGCCTTTGTTTGCTGTCAAACAAGAATGTATGTAACACTTTAGCGCTTTTAAATATTATTTTTTTGTTAGTTTAGTTTCAGAAAGATTTTCTTGGAATTATGTATCTGCCATGTTAGGAGTGAACTTCTTGTAAAATTGATCCAAAAAACTAAAGTGTTATGAAAAATAAAAAAGCTAATGAAGATAAAAAGAAACATAGCGGAAAAAACCGAACTTGTCGCAAACTGGCAGACATTAATGAGAGTATTTATCAGGCCGGAGAATGAAGAGACCAGGTTAATCTTACTTAAATATATGGAACAAATTCTATTCGGACTTAATAATTTTCTAAAAAAACATGTCGGCATTACTGAAGAAGTCAGCCTTAAAGAACTTTCCATGAGGTTCAGAGACACTACAATTAGTAAAAACCCTGAAAAAAAACTTGCAGAAGTTATTACAGAACTGATTGAAGATATAGCACCTCATGCTGTTAATGTTGCTTCACCATATTTTGTCGGCCATATGACCTCAGCCATGCCTTTCTTTATGGTTCATCTTAAAACCATAGTTGCTGCACTTAATCAAAATCTTGTAAAAATTGAAACCTCAAAAATCGTATCAATTCTGGAAAAACAAGTAATTGCCAAAATTCACAGAATTATTTACAAAGAAAATGAATCTTTTTATAAAGAACATGCCCAGAATGCTGAGACTACGCTTGGATGTTTTACAAAAGACGGCACTTTAGCAAATATCACAGCCCTGTGGGTTGCAAGAAACTCTTTACTTGCTCCGACAAAAGATGGTTTTTCAGGTATAGAAGAAGAAGGTATTGCTCCTGCATGTAAAGCGTATGGAATAGAAAAATGCGTTATTCTTACCTCAAGACTCGGCCATTACTCGCTCAAAAAAGCAGGGGGAATTCTTGGAATCGGAAATCAGAATATTATTGGTATAGATGTAGATACAAATAATCGAATAAATCTTGACCTCCTGAAGAAAGAAATCAAAGAAATAAAACAAACCAGCGGCAGGATAAGAATTTTAGCTGTCGTTGGTATTGCCGGCACAACTGAAACCGGAACCATAGATCCTCTTAAGGAAATCGGCGTGCTGTGTTCTGAAAACAAAATCCATTTTCATGTAGATGCTGCATGGGGCGGCCCTACCCTTATGTCGGAAAAATACAGCCATCTTCTTGACGGAATAGAACTCGCCGATTCCGTTACCATAGATTGCCATAAACAGTTTTATATGCCCATGAGCAGCGGAATGGTCTATTTTAAAAACCCTGCAATCATGAACTCAATTGAATATCATGCAAATTATGTTAACCGGCCGGGTTCAGTGGATCTAGGCATTAAATCAATAGCAGGATCAAGAGAGGCCAATTCTATTATTCTCGACTGTGCGCTCAAGATTATGGGAACACAGGGATATGCTCTCCTAATTGAGCACGGGATAGAAACAGCACGCAAATTTGCTGAAGAAATTAAGAAGCGACCCGACTTCCAGCTTATAACCTCTCCAGAACTTAATCTTCTTACTTATAGAATATGTCCAGCCGATATCAAAGAAAAATTATCCGAAGACAATTTTGAACAGAAACAAAGTATCAATGAAAAACTAAATAAAATAAACAGAACTGTTCAAAGATTACAAAGGGAAGCAGGTAAAAGTTTTGTATCAAGAACAACTCTAAGCATAGGAAACAAGCGAAAAGAAGATATAGTTGTTCTTCGGTGTGTAATAATGAATCCCATGACAAATATAAATATTCTCAGGAAAATTCTTGATGAGCAGGAAGAAATATATTCTAAATTAATCCGTAAACTAAGAGTAAACTAAGTAAACTAAGGGACATCCTTGACTAACTGGACTTATATTTATCTAACCTGTAAAGAGTTTTTGCAATTGCAGATTTTACTATCTCTTTGCGCTCAATTCCCCGGATAATGACATGATGCAGAGTTCCCGGCGCATCCAGTCTGGCTTATCGTAGCATGTCCCACCTCTTTGCAGTATGACATTTGTATTTATATCATAATATGTCTAATTAGTCAAGCCCGTCCCGTCCCTCACGTCCCGTCCCTCACAGTCCACAGTGTTTAAAGTCCTGACAACACTTTATTGATCATCAACAGAAATCACTTGGATATTATGATAAAATGATTAATCAGAGCGAAAGGCTTTACCGACGTAGCTATCAAGCTAAAAGACTATGAACATCGAACATCGAATGTCCAACATCGAATTTTGAATAAGGTATTCTGCTAATTTATAAACTGGCGGAGCGAAGCGATTTCATCATTCGATGTTCATCATTC
>QMMZ01000180.1 GCA_003647525.1 Deltaproteobacteria bacterium
ATTAGCTTTTACAACATCTTTAACAAAAACAAAGTCTCTGTACTGTTTTCCGTCGCCGCATATTACAGGAGGCTTTTTTGAAACAGCCCTGGTCATGAAAATCGATATAACACCTGAATAAGGTGATGATGGATCCTGTCTTGGACCATATACATTAAAATAACGGAGACAGACTGTTTCAAGCCCATACAGATCATAGTAGATACGCGCATAAAGTTCTCCGGTAAGCTTTTGAACGGCATAAGGGCTCATTGGTTTCAACGGCATGTTCTCATGTTTTGGTAAAAGCGGGTCATCTCCGTAAACAGCACTTGAGCTTGCAAGAACAACTCTTTTTACTTTGTTTTGTCTTGCAGACTCGAGCACAAAAAGTGTCCCCAAGTCGTTTATAAATGCGGAATCAACCGGATTATCTACGGTTTTTGTTACAGATACCATTGCTGCCTGATGGAAAATTACCTCGCAGTTTTCAGATGCTTTCATTAAAATTTTTTGGTCCTGTATAGTCCCTTTATAGAAAGTAATTTTATTTTTTATATGTTCCAGGTTGGAAAGACTGCCGGAAGACAAGTCATCAAGAACCACAACATCGCATCCCTCTGCGACAAGAGCATCAACAATATGAGACCCTATAAAACCGGCACCGCCGGTAACAAGAGCTTTGTTAAATTTGGAACTCATAATCCCTTCCTTAGTTTTATCTTAACAAAATTTGAATGCCGGAATATTTATTCTGGTATTCATATCACTGAACAAAGAAACTCGCAAACAGTATTGATGTTTTTTACAATCACCTGTACTTCGGATAAACCTGAAAAGTGCTTTGCATCTCAACTTCACCATATCTTTAATCGATCTTTATTCGTACCTGATCTTGGTAAAATTGGTCTTGAAATAGGCCGCTATTCCTGTCCTTCTTACAGGGTCCAGTGCCAGGAAGTTGAGAAATAAGGGTGTGAACCTGCTGGGGGGCCGCGCCAGAACCAGGCGGCTGCGCCCCTTTATTCTCAAGGAGTTAAAGGGGAATTTTCAATTACTGAAAGCCTTGGATACAGGTCTGATCCCTTCCATCTATTTTTCCGATGAACCATTTGAAGATCTGGAGGCATATGCGGGAAATTATTTAAAGGAAGAGATTGCAGCAGAAGCCATCGTTCGGAATGTGCCTGCATTCAGCAGATTTCTCACTGTAGCCGGGCTGTGTAACGGTAAAATGATTAATTATACGAACATAGCAAGCGATGCACAGGTTCCAAGATCAACAGTGCAGGAATATTTTCAGATTCTACGCGACACGATGCTTGGAGATGATCTGCCTGCATGGCGAAAATCCGTCAAACGAAAACCGGTTTCTACTTCGAAATTCTTTTTTTTGATATAGGAGTCGCCAGATTTCTGCAAGGTCGTCGGGGTCTGAAGATGAGATCTCCGGAATTTGGGGAGGCATTTGAAGCTTACATCCATCATGAGATAAAAACCTACTGCGATTACAAGGGGGGTTGTGATCTGTATTACTGGAGAGCAACCTCAGGCTTTGAGGTTGATTTTGTCATCAACGGAAAAACAGCGATTGAGGTAAAAGGGAAAGCAAATATCTCAAGAAAAGACTTCAAAGGATTGACTGCAATAAGGGAAGAAGAACTTATAGAGAATTATATATTGGTCACTCTTGAAGATACCACTCGAAAAGATGGGGATATATGTATCCTTCCCTGGAAAGATTTTATTACGAACCTGTGGCAGGATGCGTATGTATGATAATATCCCTAAACGCTCGCGCAGCAGATGTTCCCTATCTCGTTTTTTGATTCTGATTACGCCTGTAAAGGAAGAATGCTGGCTCGCACCGTCTTCGAGATGCTTCTCAAACTGGTGAAGCGCTGAAACCACAAGCGGACCGAGGAATTCGGGAGTGATGAAAAACGAGCTATCTAAGATCGAAACAGTTGCATCACCTGGATTTAGCGCCCAACAAGCGCTTTAACTCAGACCGAGAAATCAAAGCCATTTTTCGTTTTTACACAAGTATCATTAAATATATCTTTAGCGTAAGATCTGTTGCGCTTTCTTGGCTGGTTAAGCGCGACGTTCGGCGGCTACAACTTATGTCCGACCAATGGACTTGCTTGGGTTGCATCTACCCTTATCTTTATGTATACTCCCCTCCTACCGATCAGCACGTTAAATGAAAACATGCGCCAACATTTTTTTTTGATGACAGATCATTATAAATTTTTACTGCCTTTCTGCTTAGTGCTGAAATAAACTCTATGCCCTTTTGCTGAAGTAATTTTTCAAGCTCTTTTTCAGGTTTCATTAGACCGCTTGAGCCTGTGCCGGCAATAATGACTTCCGGCTTTGAATTTATAAGCTTATGGATATCATCGCTTGCAAGTTTATGGCCGGCTTTTCGCCACCAGAAAGCCTCAATGCGGCCATCAGGATAGATAATCAAATCAGATGTGAACTTTTTTCCATCAACTACAATGGAACCAAATGCATAGGCTTCAATCATAACGTAATTTCCTCCGAGCCCTTATAGCCCTTAATTGTCTCACCTATTAGCGAGGCTTTTTCAAGGACATCTTCCAGATCAAAACTAAGGAGCTTCTGATCCCTGACTATGACCTTTCCGGCAATAATAACGTCCTGAACATCCGAACCACGTGCGGAATACACAATATGTGACACTGGGTTATACATTGGGACAAGGTGAGGCTTATTAACATTGATAATAATAATGTCCGCCTGTTTGCCGGTTTCCAGAGAGCCTGTTTCATTATCAAGACCAAGCGCCCCTGCCCCATCAATTGTCGCCAGTTTAAAGACTGCCTTTGCCTCCATGACTGTCGGATCAAGGATATTAACCTTGTGGAGTTTCGCAGTAACATCCATTTCGTTGAAAAGATCAAGGTCGTTATTGCTCGCGCTCCCGTCCGTGCCAAGTCCGACTTTTATTCCTGCTTCTAAAAATTTAATAACCGGAGCAATGCCGGAAGCCAGCTTCATTTCACTTTCTGTGCAAACAGAAACTTTGGCACCGCTATTTGCAATTATATCAATATCATCATCATCCACCCATATTGAATGAACAAGCAAAGTGTTATTATCCAGTATCCCAATATTGTCGAGGTTCTTGATTGGAGAAAAATTTTTCTCAGACAAAATCCGATCTCTCTCGTTTTTTGTTTCCGCTACGTGAATCTGAAAGAGCAGATTTTTTGACAATGCAGCATGTTTTGCTTTTTTCAAAGTTTCTTCAGAACAGGTATATGGTGAATGACAAAATATTGATGGGGTTATCAACAATGATTTATTATACCATTTATCGGTAAATCTGACCGCTTTATTAACATTATCTGACGGTTCCGGCACTCCCGGGGCAGGAAAGTCTATAACACCCTGCCCGAGTATCGCTCTCATGCCGGAATCAAAAACCGCCTTTGCCACTTCATCTTCGAAAAAATACCCGTCACAGCACGTGGTTGTACCGGACAGTATCATCTCCGCACATGATAAAAAAGACCCGAGCCTGACAGTCTCGGCATTAATATGCTTTGCCTCAGCAGGAAAAATATGTTCATTCAGCCAGGTCATTAAGGGCAAATCATCAGCAAGTCCCTTGAATATAGACATCGGAAGATGGGTATGTGTATTTACAAGGCCAGGCATTATAATCCCGCCTTTAGCATCTATTATCTCATTTGCATCTGGAATCATTGAGCCGGCGCTTCCGGGTTCAATCCGTTCCAGCCGCCCATTTTTTATATATACAACACCATCTTTAATAATATCAAAATCAGGGTTTACCGTAACTATTGTACCGTTGTGTATTATTATATCAAAACTCATAACTCAAGTTTCGGGCCTCTTATTTCATCTGCAATAATATTAACTTTTTCAATTATATCTTCGAGTTTCAAAGTTAAAAGCCTGCCGTCTTCCATGACTATTTTTCCGTTTATAATAGAAGTTGTAACATCGCTCCCTTTTACAGCATAAACAAGATGAGAAATCGGGTTATACATCGGCGTGAGATGGGGCTTATGTGTATCAATAATTATAATATCCGCCCGTTTGCCGGGTTCAAGAGAGCCGGTTATATCATCAAGCCCCAGTGACCTTGCCCCGTCAATAGTGCACATTTTCAGCACAGTATTTGCATCCATAACAGTCGGGTCAAAAGTATTTACCTTGTGCAGCTTGGCAGCAGTATCCATCTCCAGAAATATATCCAGATCATTATTGCTTGCACATCCATCTGTTCCCAGCCCGACACAGATTCCTGCTTTTAAAAGCTCTGGTATCGGAGCAATGCCTGATGCAAGTTTCATATTGCTTTCAGGATTATGGGAAACTTTAACATCAAAACGCTGCAAAAGAGAAATATCTTCATCTGTCAGCATAGCACAATGACAGGCAAGAAGATTCGGCGACAACACATCAAGATCCGCAAGTAATCCAACTGGTGTAAGGCCATGCTTTTTTTTGCTTGATTGGACTTCATATTCAGTTTCCGAGACATGAATAACGAGCGGAATATTATTCTTTTCTGCAAGAAAAGAAGCTCTTTTAAGAAGATCCGGCGAACAAAGGTAAGGAGAGTGAGGCTCAACAGCAATAGTTATCAGAGAATCATTTTTCCACTTTTCAATAAGCATTTTCGTATATGCAAAACCCTGCTTTATTGGACCGTAATTGGGGGAAGGAAAATCATACAGTACTTCGCCCACCACCGCCCGCATCCCGGCATGTTTTGTCGCACAGGCTACAGCATCTTCAAAAAGATACATATCACAAAAACAGGTGGTCCCGGAACTTATCATCTCCGAACAGGCAAGAAGAGTTCCACAATAAACTTTTTCATAATCAAGCTTTGCCTCTGCTGGAAATATATAATCATTTAGCCAGGTCATCAATGGAAGGTCATCTGCAATGCCCCTGAAACATGTCATTGCTGCATGAGTATGAGCATTAACAAGGCCTGGCATGATTATGCCTCCATGGGCATCTATAATGCGTGATACATTCCATGATAAAAAATCATCAGCAGACCCTAATGCAACAATTTTTTCACCCTCTATGGCAACAGCACCGTTTTTGAACTGTGTGCCACTTGAATCCATAGTCAGCAATTTTCCGTTTAAAACCAGTATATCAGCATTCATAGCAAATTATTGTTAAGTTATCATCTTTCCAAGCAACGCAATAAATATTAGACGTAACCGTTCACGGTTAACGGTTGATCAAAACTATCTATAGCCTATAGAGTTTCAGATAATTAATTTCAGGTAGTCCCTACAAAACAGTGCAGGTAAATAATTTCAACAAGTTACATATAATAGCTACTGGCGACACATGGCGAAAAATCAGGTGCTTACAAAGCAAGACAGGGCGCTGTTTCCAAACCTGCA
>QMMZ01000181.1 GCA_003647525.1 Deltaproteobacteria bacterium
AAATAGGTAGGAGGAATATCATTCCATCCATTGCTTCCAGGGTCAGTTCCAATTTTACCGAATACATCTACAACTTCTCCTGTGATCTTTTCAAGAGTTATGGCATCGTTTCCATTAAAATACATTGCTGTTGGATAAATTCCAGTACAATGCACATCGCCTATAGCATATAATTCGTCGCTTATTGGTAATGACCAATATCCACCACTGGATACCCATACTGAATCTGTTTGACCATTTGTAACAACAACAACATCGTGTGGTTGAATCGATCCTGATAATTCCACTTGATCAGTAAAAGATGGACTACCATTTGAATATCGCTTAATAGTATAAATGCTGAGATCAATAGCCTCATTTGTGGGGTTATAAATTTCGATTGCTTTGTTATTTCCAGAACCTTCTACATATTCTGAAATAAACAGCTCGGTACAATCCTGAGCAAAAATAAATTGGCCAATTGCGATAGCCATCATTAAGAGTATAGATTTTTTCATAATTAAAAATATTTAGTTAGTTTATAAATTTTGATTTTCTGCTTATAAAAATAATATATAAAATTATTAAAACGGCTAACAAAAGTAAATAAAATGCCAATCCATATTTTACCTTTTGAAAACTTTTAGTCCGGGGAATCCTGAAATCAAGACTGGAAGGAAATTCTTACTATTAAAACTCAATTATTTATGTACTTTAGCACCTTACCCAAACAGGTTAATCAATATTTAATTTAGATAACAAAAAATGAAAAATTTACATTCAAGAACAATCCTTGCAATCATTATCATTTCCTTTTTCTATGTCTTAGCTTCATGCCAGGGAGAAAAAAATTATAAAAAAGTGAGTATCGGGTTTTATAACCTGGAAAACTTATTCGATACCATTTATGATGCTGAATTGTTGCTCAATGAAGAGTTTACACCTGAAAGCCCAAAACAATGGTCAGCCGAACGCTACCAACAAAAACTGACAAACATGGCTTTTGTAATTTCGAACATGGCTACAGATGTTACACCTGATGGCCTTGCTTTACTTGGGGTTTGTGAAGTTGAAAACCGTGGGGTATTAGAAGATTTGGTTTTGGAACAGTCAATCAAAGATAGAAACTATCAGGTTGTACATTTTGATTCACCTGATAAGCGTGGAATTGATGTAGGGTTGTTGTACAATCCAGCATACTTTGAAGTTACAAATACTAAATCATATAATTTAAGTATGCCAGATGATAGCAGTTTTTTCACACGCGATCAGCTGGTCGTTTCCGGCTTATTGGATGGAGAAAAAGTTCATGTGATTGTCAATCACTGGCCCTCTCGCAGGGGTGGTGCTGAGAAAAGCCAACCAAAACGAATTGCGGCAGGCGATTTATCCAGAACAATTGTTGATTCTCTTTTGATCATTGACCAGAATGCTAAGATTTTTGTTATGGGCGATATGAACGATGACCCTGTGGATCTTAGTGTTCTTGAACACCTTAATGCTAAAGGAAACATTGAAGAGTTAAAAGAAGGTGATTTATTTAATCCTATGTTTCAACTACATGCAGATAGTCTGGGAACACTGTCATACCGTAAAAAGTGGAATTTATTTGATATGGTAATTGTTTCCCAGGGATTGCTTGGAGAAAGTAAATCAGATTATAAATTTTACAAAGCTGAGGTATTTGACCAGCCATATTTAAGGCAAACAGAAGGAGATTATGCAGGTTATCCAAACCGGACTTATGCCGGTAAATATTATTTAGGTGGTTATTCTGATCATTTCCCTGTGTATGTTTATTTGAGAAAGGAAATTGATTAATCCGACTTTATAATTTTTTGAGAATATCTTTCATTGTCTTTACTGAGGATGATAAAATATATTCCTGAGGGTAATTCAGCAGGAAAATTCCATTTAATATTTTGCTCCCCTTTATATTGGTATTTATCTAATACTGTTGTAATTTTTTTTCCTTGAAGATCATATACTTCAATGTTTACCAAACTATTATGCTTTAGTAAATAACTAATATTAATAGTTGACTTAAATGGGTTTGGAGAAATACTAAAAGATTGATTGTAAACAGAAATTTCATTTACTTCAACCCAATCAATTAACGATTTGGAATAATACAATTGCCAGTGATTATTACGAAAAGATTCCCAAACATTGTAAACTTCAATTTGTAAATCATCAGTTTCATAATTTGTACCAAGAAAAAAATTTGTATTTCTATTGTTGGTCGAAGAGTTAGACAGGTTAGTAAAGTTAGAAACAAAAGGATCAAGGTTCATATATATTTCTTCATTCTCATTTTCTTCATAGGGGAAACTTATATAATTATGATCCAACAAATTCCATTGACCTACTTTATATATTGATATCGCAGGATCAAACGGTTTATTTTGTTGAATATCATATTCTTTAAAATAAATCCAAGGAGAATACAAATTATAAATACCAGAAAATAGTTTCCATGTTGAATCAGTATATGCACTAAATGTAAACAAACGATGAAATCCATATGGGCTATGATTTAAATTAACTGCATAGCCACTATCATAAATTACAATTGGATCTGCCCAGTTTTGTCCATATCCATGATGTGAACCATAAATATGAGATAAAGAATCTATTTTTTTCTCCCACAATACACAATGCCCATCTCCAAATATGGGATTAATACATCCTCCTTCATCAATACTTACAGGATCAAGGAATGAATTTGGAGCATATTCATATCGTGTATGTTTTAAATCGTCATCTTGTATCCAAACTATATGAGGACCTTGACAGTCAACTGCAAAATCTTGATAAGGTGTTACAAAAAATGGCATAGGTTCACCAAAATTACCATCAGAAGAATATGCTAAATAATAGATGTCTTTGTTTCCATTTTGATCTGTTTCGTAAAATAAATAAAACAATGTATCTTCAGTCCATGGAGGATTAACAACACTCATAAACTTTGGATTTGTATAATGAACAGAATCATCAGACAAAAGTTCAATTTCTGTATTCGTGCTAAGCAAATCTCTAAAATAGATTGAAGTAGAAGTTGAATCACTCGACTTTTCCCAGGCCATAAATAAATACTTTACAGGATAATCGAGCATAAATTTAATATCTACATTGGTATTATTGGAAACTGAATCAGTTAATGCTAGTGGAGTTGACCAATCATATTGCGAATGAAGGTTTTGGGTTATAAATAAAACAAAAATGACTGCTATCAAATAACCTGTCCTGGGAAATGTTTCGATATACTTCATTGTTTAGGTTTAAGGAGTTACATCCGTGTAAAAATAAGCAATTCTACTAACTAAACAAACTACCCCCCAATCAGCGTATAAGGGACCAACCTTTGAAAGGTTGGCATCCCTTACCTTATCTTTCAATTTGGTCCTGCATACCACCAAAAATGATATCCTTGATATAATCAGCCTGTAGGAATTCATGCGGAAAACCCAATTCAATTTTGCTCACTTCGTTTAAACAAGCCATTTGTTTTTCCGGAATTTCGAAGTTTAAACATCCTAGGCTGTCTTCCAATTGGGATACTTTTGTAGCTCCAACAATTGGTATTACTTGTTGATTTTGTTGCCGTGTCCAATTCAAAGCAACCTGTCCAGGAGACACATTCAATTCTTTAGCTATGGCAACAACTTCTTTTGCAATTTTTGTATTTTTTTCATTTAAACGGGGATTGTCTTTTTCAATCCTCCCGGGTTCATTTTTCAAATATTTTCCAGTAAGTACACCTCCACCAAGTGGCGCCCATGGTGTAACACCCAGGTTTAAAGCTTTGGCCATTGGCATCAATTCCCTTTCAACAGTTCGTTCAATCAGGCTGTATTCAATCTGTAAAGCTGAAAATTTAGCCCATCCCCTGAATTCAGCAATGGTATTTGCCTGTGAAACAATCCAGGCTGGTGTATCAGAAATCCCAATATAATGAACTATTCCTGAAGAAACCAGATCGTTCAAACCACGCATCACTTCCTCAACAGGTGTCGTAAAATCCCATGCATGCACCCATAATAAATCAATAAAGTCAGTATCCAATCTATCCAGGCTATCTTCAACTGAACGGAAAAGATTCTTCCTGTTATTTCCTGAAAAGTTCACTGAGTCTTTTTTATCAAAAAGGGTATATTTTGTGGCCTACACAAAATGATTACGGTCTGAATTAATAAATTCTCCAACCATTTTTTCACTTGTACCTTCGGTATACCGGTTGGCAGTATCAATAAAATTACCACCAGCATTGGCATAGGTATCAAATATTTTTTTACTGGTTTCGTAATCGCAACCCCAACCCCACTCTGTACCAAAAGTCATGGTTCCAAGCGACAACTCTGAAACCCGCAATCCACTATTTCCTAACAACTTGTATTTCATATTATTCTTTAATTAATTATACAAATCAATGTAATCTCTCAAATATTCTTTTAACAAGCCTGCCTTTCTTCCTATTACTCTTTCAATATCATTGCTGATTTCACTTCCCTGACCTGCTGCATATATTTTATTTATTGCTGTTAAATCATTGGCTAGCCATTCAGGCATTCCTGCATCCAACATACCCTGATGTGCATCTTCAACTGATACCGGAATGTATTTGATATCTCTTTCCAGAAAGAAGGTAAACGCATTTGAAATATCATGGAATGAAAGGGCTTTAGCTCCCGTTAACACATAAGTTTTTCCTTCATGACCATTTTCAGTCAAGGCTTTTATTGCTACAGCAGCAATATCCCTTGCATCAACCATTCCAATTTTCCCTTCTCCCATGGGTGCAAATATGACACTTTGATTTTTGATAGATTCAGCATCAAATACTAAATTTTGCATGAAGGAATGTGGTTGCAAGAAAGTATATGCAATTCCAGAATCTTTAATTTCTTTTTCTGTCAAGGCATGATATCTTAAAATTCCTATGTCTGATTCCAGGTCTGCTCCACGGACAGAAAGTTTCACGATGTGTTTAACTCCTTTTTCTTTGGCTACCTTCACAAGGTTTCCCTGTAGTTCAGGAGACTCAGGAGAAGTGACCGATAGAAGGAAAACTTTATCTATTCCCTGAAACGCATTTTCAAGAGAATCTATATCTGCAAAATCACCAACTACCGTTTTAATTCCTTTTTCATTGAGTAGTTTAGCTTTTTCTTCACTTCTCACCATTGCAATAAAATCTGCATTTACATCTTTTAACTGCTCGCAAACAAAGGAACCAATGGTTCCAGTAGCACCTGTTACTAATATTTTTGAACCCATGTTTTGAATTTGATTAAGTGTATTGAGAAAACAAAAGCAATTTGTTTTGGTTCAACGAAATTAAAATAAATACTGGGAATAGAACGTTGATTTGGCCTTTTCTAGTGCATTGCGGAAAACAAAACGATATTTTAGTAAAAAATGATTCAAC
>QMMZ01000182.1 GCA_003647525.1 Deltaproteobacteria bacterium
GTTAGCTTTTGGATAAAACTGTTCAACATCCTCTTTACCTCATTGACCTGTTGATTAAGTTCTCTAAAATCTCTCATTTCCACCCCTTTTCAATGCTAACGGCTAACCGCTAATGGCTAACCGCACAGGTTGCAAGATTTCCATATTTGTCTTCAGGAAAAATTTCGTTCATTAGTAATGAACCCTCTATTTCGAAATATATATTAAAAGATTTTTTCTTTGAAATTTCTTTCAAACTACCCTTCTCTACGCTAAGCTTTAATATCATGCACTTCTGAAATATACTTGATTCTTCAAGTTTTTTTAGAAATAGAGCTATTTTTTCTATAGAACCAGCATATCCTTTTAATAAAAGTTTATCATAAATATCAGACCCATAACTATCAGACAAGGACAAATTCATAAGAATTATATCCTCCGGTATGTTATCTTCCAAAGTCTTTATCAAACGATCCCAGGGAAAAATATCGATTGCAATTAACTTGTTTACAAATAAGGCATCTGTTTTTATTTGTTTTATTTCCTCTTCTTTTAATTCCTTATGAAGAAACTTTTTTTGGGATTGATTTTGCTCCAGTTTTTCTATCTTCTCTTCATACTCAGATATCTCTTTTTGATATTTAACTCCCATATTAATATTGTATCCGGTTATAGCTGATAGAAAAATGATAGCACCAAGCACAACTGAATAAACAACGCGCTTATCATGGTATTCCAAACTCGCCATATTTACTTTTATGGGTTTCAATTTATTACTCCAGGCTTTGAGCAGCGCCTATAGCTGATGTATAGGACAAGAAATTTTTTAAACCTTTAACCTCACTATGGGAAATAGCTTTTTCTATTATTTGCTTTTCATCTTCTATATGTATATTTTTATCAATTATACTTCTCAGCACATCTTCCAATTCCTGATGATGCCCAACCTGACTTCCAATAAAAAAATTTTCGATTTGTTTGTCAGGATTTTTATCCAAATAATGCAGCATAGCCATGTATATATTCTGGGAAAAATGAATATCTGAAAACCCTTTCTTTACACCATAATAATAGATTAATTGAGCATCATAGAATACAAATAATGTAAAAAAATTATCAAAAAGACCTATATATGCTGTACAAGCAGTTTGTGGCAGCTTATTAATGTAAAAGTTTAGCTGGTTTACACAAGATGGCCGAATAATTTTTGCATCAATTTTTAATTCTTTCAAACTTAACTCATATTCATTAATTACATCCTGGATTCCGATAGTTACGAAAAGGGCACTTTCACCTGCCTGATTCTTCCCGATTATGTGATAGGAAATCTTCATATTTTCGACAGGAAAAGGAAGCCATTTTCCAACGCCCCACTCAACCATTTTTTTAATTTTTGCTTTAGACTTCGGCAGCTCTCCATATTTATGGATAGAACTTTTAACTATCTCATTGGGAATTGATAGTCCTACAATTGAAACTCCACCAGAAAGCAATTCCATAGATTCTCTAATGGTCTGATGGAATAGTTCTATATTAATTATATTTTTAGATTTGTATGATAGTTTAATTGTATTTTCGGGGATAGGAATGCTTCCACATCTCAATAGCTTCCATCCATTTTTTAGCTTTTCAATTTGAGCAACTTTAACAGATGTCCTGGTTATATCCAATCCGGTCAATATTTTGGGGGATCCAAGTTTAAACATTAGTGCTACACTTCTACCTCATTTGACTCAATAAAACTAATACGATTTGCTTCCCTGAGAGTTGTCTCTCCATTTAAAACTTCGTTAATAGCGGCTTTTCGCAAAAAAACAGTTCCTGACTCCGCTGCTTTTTTCTTTAAGACAGAGACAGATGCCATTTTAATAAACATTTCTCTCATATCGTCATCCAGTACAACAAGTTCAATTATTGCCTTTCTGCCTTTGAACCCGGTGCCTTTACAATCTTCACAACCTTTGTCTCTATAAAAGTCACGACCTTTAATCAAATTGGGATCAATACCGGATTTAACCAGTTCTTTTTCAGAAATACTTGTCTTAATTTTGCAATGGCAGAGAACTCTGATAAGTCTTTGCGCAACAATACAATTCAGCGCTGCCATCAAGTTATAAGGTTCGATACCCATGTGCATAAAACGAGCTACAACCTCAAACGAACTGTTTGCATGGACTGTGGTAAAAACCAGATGCCCGGTAAGTGCGGATTGAAGAGAAATCTGAGCTGTTTCCGAGTCACGAATCTCTCCAACAAGGATTTTATCAGGATCGTGTCTTAAAATGGAGCGAAGGCCTTTAGCAAAAGTGAGTCCTTTTTTTACATTTACGGGAATCTGAACAATACCCTTGAGCTGGTATTCGACTGGATCTTCTATGGTTATAATCTTTACATCCTTACTGTTAACTTCTGAAAGCGCTCTGTAAAGTGTAGTCGTTTTTCCGCTGCCTGTGGGGCCTGTCATAAGAAACATACCATAAGGCGCGTGTATCATTCTTCGCATCTTCTCAAGTTCTTGAAGCGGCAGTCCCATACTATCAAGCCGGAATTCGCCGGCATCGGCAACCAAACTATTTTTATCTAAAATCCTTATTACCGCATCTTCTCCAAATATGGTTGGAAGGATTGACACTCTAAAGTCAATGTATCTATCCATTACTTTTAGCTTAAATCTTCCATCCTGAGGAATTCGTTTTTCAGAAATATCCAACTCGGACATAACTTTAATCCTTGATATCACCGGACTTTGATGTCTGATATCAAGAGGCTCTGTAGCCTGGTGAAGCATCCCGTCAATTCTATACAGTATAATCATCCCTGAGTCTGAGCTTTCAATATGTATGTCGCTGGCTCGTTTGTTTATTGCGTCAAGAATTGTTGAATCTACCAGCTTAACAATGGGGCTTTCCTCTGCAGAAACTCTTTCAAAGCTAAGGATTTCTTCCCCTTTGTCTGATTGCCTTACAATTGGCAGGCGCATATCATCCGAGGCTGTATCAAGTACACTCTGAGAAGTCTCGACTTTCTTTAGAAGCTCTCTGATTTTGTTTATACTGGCAATGACAATTGAGATATCCATGTCTATCAGCACTTCCAGTTCGTCAACCGCCTTTAAAAAATCAAGCGGTTCAGATATAGCTATTACCAGTGTATCCCCCTTTTTTTCATAAGGAATGAACCGATATTTCGTCATAATTTCGGGGGACACTATATGTATAAGTTCAGGAACTTCAATGCCTTTCAAATCAACATATTCATAGGAATATCGTGCAGCAATTAACTGAGCTAATTGTTCATTATCAATCAAGCCCTTTTCTATAAAAAGTTGCCCAAGGCGCTGGTTCGAGATTTTTTGTTTTGAGATGATAGAATTTAGATCATCATCAGTCATGAAACCAAGCTCGACTGCCAAGTCTCCAAATCTCTTCTTTTGATATGATGTAACAGTCATAATATTTTATGCTGCTCCCGCCAGTTGAAAGATAGGCATGTACATGGCAAGCACAATAAAACCAATAATAAAACCCATAATTACCATTAGAGCCGGTTCAATTGCGGAAGTCAGGATAGAAAGTTTTATGTCAACATCGCTTGCATAAAAGTCAGCAATATCTTCAAGCACTTGTTCGAGGGCACCACCGCTCTCTCCGGCAGAAATCATTCTTACAGTCATACCTGGAAAAACCTTTGTTTTTAAAAGTGACTCTGAAAATCCTTCACCTTCTTCCAGGCTCTTAACAACCTCATCAAGCCTGAACTTTAAAAAATAGTTATTAAGTGTACTGGAAGAAAGTTTTACAGCTTCTACAAGGGGTATGCCACCGCTTAAAACAGTATTAAGGGTTCGTGTAAGTTTGGATATGGAGTAATGCAGATATAAATGACCTAGAAAAGGGATGTTCAACTTCCACCTGTCAACGAATAATCTGCCGAAATCTGTTTTTTTAAAGTAGCAAAATCCTGCAGCCAAACAAATTAATAAGAATAAAATATAAAAAATATAAAATTTCAGACTAGTGCTGAAGTTCACAAGTATAACCGTAATAAACGGAAGCTGAGTGTCGGACTCTAAAAAACTTTCGGTTAAAACAGGCACAACAAATGTTAATAAAAATAAAAGAACAAAAAACGAGGCCATAACTAATATTAATGGATAAACTGAAGCACTAATGACTTTCTGTTTTATATCCGACATTTTTTTTATGTATTCGATATATCTCGATATAGCAAGTGGTATATTGCCACTTTTCTCTCCTGCTTGAAGTGAAGCAACATATAGTTTTGAAAAGATATTAGAGTATTTTCCGAATGCCCCTGACAGGGATTCACCAGCAGTTATATCGTCTCGAATTTTTTTTAATATTTTAGATAGTTCAGTTTCCTCGCCCTTCTCAATTACTGCATCAAGAGCTGCAACTATAGAAAGCCCCGTTCTGATAAGGACTGAAAATTCTCTGTTAAAAGAAAGGAGGTCATTTGCTTTAATACGGCTGCGACTAATTCCTTTTTTAAGACTGCCGAATTCTTCCTCTCTTCGAATTTCCAGGACAAAATTTCCTTCCTTTTTCAAGCGTTTTATAAGTATCGCTTTTGAATCGGCAGTAATTGTTTCTTCGACAATACGACCGCCCGGCTCAGTCATTTTGCAATAAAAGATCGGCATAACAAATTAATATCTCTAAAAGTAAACTGTAAATTGTTGCGATAGATCTTTGTAAATGTTCACGGAACGTTGAAATTGGAAATTTGGCCTTCATGCTACGGCTACTAAAATACAAACAACTTGAGCTTTAGTCAACATGTTAAAATAATTGTAACAATTTCAACCTGTGCGGTTAGCCATTAGCATTGAAAAGGAATGGAAAATCATCCGCTTCTATCTTGCGATCTCAATTATATACAGGATGAAACATATAGAGAACTTAATCAACAGGTCAATGAGGTAAAGAGAATGTTGAACAGTTTTATCCAAAAGCTAACCGCACAGGTTGAAAGATTGTAAGCCGTGAACGGCTACAAATATATTTATAACTCTTTTAAGATCCAACTGTGAATTTTATTTCATACTTTTTTCAATAATTACACAACTTTTATGTAATTAATTACATATTTTAGAATAATAATCTTCTCAACTTTATAAAAATCAAAATATTATGTCTCCATAACTAATTGAAGTTTTTAAGTTAATTATTTAATTGTTTTTTTCCTGCAATTTTAATATGTTGGCATGTTAATTGCTTATAATTATATTCATAAATTTTGGTAACAGAAATTTGAAAACTTAAATATGAGATTAACCAGAGGCAGCGGGCAATTAAATTAAAGAACGTCTGAAACTCATGCATAAGTGAGCCTAAAGAAAAAAGAGTATTAATATCAGTTAGAAAAATAGAACGTTATGGCTTGAGTTTATCCTTTTAACAAAA
>QMMZ01000183.1 GCA_003647525.1 Deltaproteobacteria bacterium
ACAACATAAATATTTTGCTAAAAAATCCACAGAACATGAAGGCTAAATCATTTTTATTGTTGGTGTTTAGTTTTGTATTATTTAACCTTTCTGCACAACATACAACTAAATGTTCCCATAAATCATCATTCGAAAAATCATGGATCAGCGATTCGCTCAATGCCATTTCTTATACCATATATTTGAATGAATTTAATTTTTTAAATCATGAGATTATAGCACAAACTGAAATTGAACTTGTTTCTAAGGTCAATAACCTGTCTACTGTTTCATTGGAATTACAGGACTTAACGGTTGATGCTGTTTCTGTTGATGGAAATTCTGTAACTGACTTTTCACATGATGGAATGATCTTAAACATTCCTTTAAACAATTCGCTAAATGTTGGTGAAGGTCTAACCGTTTCAGTAGATTATCATGGTGAACCCTTTCATGAAGGTTGGGGCGGTTTTCACTGGTCAGGTGAATATTGTTTCAATCTAGGTGTGGGTTTTGAAAGTATTCCTCATAACCTTGGAAAAACCTGGTTTCCATGCATTGATGATTTTCAGGACAGGGCTTATTACACAATTTATGCGACTGTAGATGCTGGAAAGGATGTCGTTTGTGGAGGTTTGCTGGAAGAAATCGTAAACAATGGAAATGGAACAAATACCTATAAATGGGTTATGGGCCAAACGATACCAACTTATCTTGCATCGGTGGCTGTAGGTGATTATGCCAGGTGGACCAGCACTTATAACGGTATCAATGAAGATGTCCCAATCGAAATTTGGGTTAAACCCAATGATTCTTCTGATGTGGATGGTTCATTTCAAAACCTGAATGAGATTTTAGCCATTTATGAAAGTAAATTCGGACCCTATCGTTTTGACCGGGTTGGTTATGTTGGAACATCAATAGGAGCAATGGAGCACGCCTGTAATATTGCTTATCCACATTCTTCCATCAATGGTGGGCTGGGGAGTGAATCTTTACTGGCGCATGAATTAGCACATATGTGGTTTGGTGATAATGTTACCTGTGCTACTGCAGAAGATATGTGGATTAATGAAGGCTGGGCTACATTTATGGATGGTATATACCAGGAATTTTTATATAGCCGAAGTCAATACCTCTCATTTCTCAGGCAGAAACACAAAGACGTACTTCATTTGTGTCATACACCGAGTGGAGTGGGAAGTTTTCTCCCAGTAAATCAGATACCACAAACAGCTACTTATAATGATTTGGCCGCCTATGATAGGGGAGCTATTATGGCGCATACCTTAAGAGGTTATTTAGGAGATGAAGTATTTTTTGATGCTATGGCAGCCTTCAATGAGGAATTTCAATTCAATTATGCTTCTTCTGAAGATATGCGGGATTTTTTAACTGACCATACCGGTACAGATATGAATCCATGGTTTGATAACTGGATATTAAACGCAGGAACTCCACATTTTTCGATAGATTCATTTTCGATAGTTCCGCAAGGCAATAGTGCAGATGTTACAGTGTATTTAAAACAAAAAAGACAGGGTCCTGAATTTATCGGTAATGCCAACAAAGTTGAGTTGACCTTTATGGATAGCAATTGGGAGCAGCATACCGAAGATATGTTTTTTGATGGCCAATATGGGATGTCAACTTTTAATATCCCTTTCAGTCCGGTGGCAGTTTATGTTGATTTGAATGAATTGATGAGTGATGCCACAACTGACTATAGTCAAACCATCAAAAATACGGGATTAATAAATTATGCCAATTGTTTTTTCAGGTTGGATGTTCAGGGTATTGTAGATTCTTCTTTTTTCAGAATAGAACATAACTGGGCGCCACCCGATAGCATCCAAAATCCTGTTCAGGGGCTTACCATATCGCCATACAGGTATTGGAAAGTTGATGGAGTTTTCAATGAAAATTTTGTAGCAACAGGTGTATTCAGGTACAGCAAAGGTTCCTACCTGGATGATGGTTTGATTTTTACTGAAAGTGATTCGGTGGTTATGTTGTACCGGCCAGGGACAGCTTACGACTGGCAATTATTGGATTTCACGAAAATAGGAAGCTGGACCTACGGCGACATCTACATAGATAATTTGCAAAAGGGTGAATATTCACTTGGTGTTTGTGATGATACCTTTGTTGGCATAAAGAAGATAGAAGCCAAAATAAAAACGGGTTTAATTATTTATCCAAACCCTTCTAACAAAAATTTTAATATTGATACCAATCAGCCGGGAACATTGACCATTTATAATATTGAGGGTAAAATTGTTGATTCCTATATTTTGGAATCTGCAAAGAATCACTTATCCTGGTCGCCAGGTCAATTGAATGAAGGAACTTATTTTGTGAAATTTTTCTCCACTCAGAATCAGATTGTTTCTTCTGAAAAGTTGATATATTTGAAAGATTAACAGAATTAATATAATCCCAAATTCAATTAGTCTAAGATCATTATGCACAAATATTTGGTACCCATTTCTGAATCTTTTTCGAGCAATGCTAATGATGATTATGCCTTTCGGATGAAAAAGTATATGAAAGATAAGTTTGACTATTTTGGAATAAAATCACCTGAAAGAAAAATCCTTAAAAAAGCCTTTACGGATGAATATGGCTTTCCTGAATTGAGTGAACTTGATAACATTGTGAAAGTATGTTGGCAACTGCCTCAGCGGGAGTTTCAGTATTTTATCATGGAAGTATTAGGCCGCTTAGCCAAAAAAGCTGGAAAAGAAAGAATAGAATTGTATGAATACTTGATTGAAAATAAATCGTGGTGGGATACCGTTGATTATATTGCATCCAATTTGGTGGGTGTACATTTTAGGCTTTATCATGATTTGATCATTCCTTTCACACGGAAATGGATGAATTCTGGTAATATGTGGTTGCAACGGACTGCAATATTATTTCAATTGAAGTATAGAAAAGATACTGATTTGCTTTTATTAACTGATTATATCCAACAGCTTCAGGGTTCAAAGGAGTTTTTTATCAATAAGGCAATTGGTTGGATTTTGAGGGAATATTCAAAAACGGATCCGGATTGGGTAGTCCGTTTTATTGAGAAAAATGAACTGGCTAATTTGAGCAAGAGGGAAGCCTTAAAATGGATGGAAAGAAAAAATATCGAAAATTAAAATAATACTGTGTTTAGGTGATGAAGAAATTAAAATATTCCTTGCTGTTTTTTGCAATACTCATTGTTAGCTTTGGATGCAATAATTCAAAAGTATTTGAAGAATACAAAAAGTTTGATAATCTGAACTGGAACCGCTTTAATAATTTAGAATTTGAAGTCCGTGTTGAAGACCTGGAATCGGAATTTGATGTTTATGTATCGCTCCGGCACTTCCGGAATTTCCTCATAAAGAATTACCCATCAATCTAACTATTTACTCACCTTCGGGCGAAATGAGGTCAGCTGACCATTTACTTGAGTTGGCAGATAAAGAGGGAAACAACCTCAGTAAATGTGTAGGTGATTATTGTGATGTTTCGATTTTGGTGCGTAAAGAGTTAAGCTTTTATGAGCCGGGGGTTTACAAATTCGTCATTGAAAATAAATGGAAAAAAGTTGACTTGCCGGGAATCATGGAGGTAGGATTAACCATTAAAAAGTCAAGTGAATAGTTTATGCTTGTTGAAACAAGTTCTTGACAAGAATACGGTCCTGCTGCAGCTGTGATTTTAGTTCATCAAGCCCATCAAATTTTTTTTCATCCCTGATGCGATCAATAAAACAGATGGTAATTTCCTGCCCGTAAATATCCTTATCATAATCAAAAATATGAACTTCGGTAACCAACCCATTGATGCCCACTGTGGGTCGTGTACCAATGTTTCCCATACCTACAAATTCTTTTCCATCAATACCCACTTTGCAGGCATAAACACCTCCGGCGGCAATTAATTTGAATTTGTCTTCAATTTCGATGTTGGCAGTTGGAAAACCAATGGTCCTGCCAATTTTATTTCCTTCAACAACAACGCCGGTGATACTATATGTGTAACCCAACATTTTATTGGCAAGTTTTATATCCCCATCCATCAGCGCCTTCCTGATTTTTGTTGAGCTTACTGCAATATCATCAATATATTGAGCACTTATTTCTTCTACATCAAAACCGTACTTTGTTCCTAACTGATGCAGCTTTTCATAGTTTCCTTCCCGGTCCCGGCCAAAGTGATGATCATAACCAACAATTAGCTTTTTTGTGCCAATGCGGTCAATCAGGTATTCTTTGATAAAATCTTCTGATGATGTTTTAGCAAATTCTTTGGTAAATGGAATGATGATTAAATGATCGATGCCCAAATCATTTAATAAAGCAAATTTTCGATTTTGGGTATTGATGAATTTTATTTCATGGGTATTGGTATTCACTACCAATCTTGGATGTGGATCAAAAGTAACAAGTACAGTTTCTCCATTATTTTCCTTTGCCAGTGCTGTCATTCTATGAATGATTTTTTGATGGCCTAAATGTAAGCCATCAAAAGTCCCTACTGTAACTATAGCAGTACTTGCTTTTGGAAAATCTTTTATGTCCTGATAAATTTTCAATGCTCAGATTTATTTTGAACCCATAAAATTATTATATTTACACTTCTATTGAAGGGCGGCAAAAATAATTAAATTCATTGAGTTGTTCTTCTAAAACCTAAACCAAGATGAATTGTTTGCTGAAATTTCGAAAATATAGCCTTGTTCTATTATTTCTGATTACTTGTAATTTAACGTTTTCACAGGTATTTGATGATTTTTCTGATGGTGATTTTATTTTCAATCCAGAATGGAAAGGAGATACATCCCAGTTTAATATCACCAATAGTAGTGCTATTCCAGCCGAAATGAAACCTGCCTTGCAATTGGATGGTATTGAGTCCGATACCACTTATTTGTATCTTGAGAACTCCGCATTTTCTAATTCTGAATGGCAGTTTTGGATAAAACTTTCATTCAATACTTCTGCCAATAATTTTGCGAGGGTTTACCTGGTTAGTGATCAGGCAAACCTCGAAAGTGCACTCAATGGTTATTTTATTCAAATTGGTGGTGCAAATGATAGTATTGGCCTGTTCAGACAAAACGGGATTAATTTGGAAAAGATAATTTCAAGTACAAATGCATTTACAGGAAATTCGACTAATGTATTGCGTATTAAAGTAACCAGGAATGCTGAAAACAACTGGAGCCTTTATTCAGATGTGAACGGAGGATATAATTTTGGACTGGAAGGAACTGCAATTGATAATACTTTTTTAACAACTCAATATTTTGGTATTTTCTGTAAATACACTTCCAGTAACTCAAGTAAGTTTTATTTTGATGATTTTTATGTAAATGAAATCATTATTGATACTGTTCCGCCTGTAATCACAAATATAGAAGTTATTTCTCCTA
>QMMZ01000184.1 GCA_003647525.1 Deltaproteobacteria bacterium
CCTTTTGCCCAAATAGCGCTAAAGCTTCACTTCGTGCCGGCGTCAGGCTCAAATTTTAAGCCTCGAAATACTCAATGTATTCCTACATTTAAAATTTTCGCCTTCCTTGAACTTGAACAAAATTGAGCATTTTTCAAAGGTCTCGTTCCGTAGTTATAAATTTCAGTCAAATACCACCCACCCTTTGACTCCTGACGCCTGACTCCTGACTCCTATTCAATCTGTATCCAGAGAGTTTCTCCGTCAAACTGAATGCGGTTTGTATTATTGTAATCAATCTGGTTTAAAAGAGCAAAAATCCGGTCCATATTAAAAACAACAACTTTGCTTAATGGATATATCAGGTTAAGATCTACAGCTATTTTACGTTCTTTGATGTTGTAAATGCTAACAGTTTTTTCGGAAAATTTTAAAATTTTGCCGATTCCTGAACTAAAGCCCTTTCTGTCCGGCTCGTCGGCAAGTGGAGCAAGGGCAATCCCCTTGTGATCACAGTAATCCTTTAAAAACTTAAAGTGTATATTCCAGATGTTGTCTTCAGGTTTGACCACATATATTCCGAATGCTCTTATCCTGTCATCCGGCAGGGTTACTCCTCCTATGTCCTTTTCAATAATATCACCGCTTTTAATCCGTATCTTGTCCAGAATTTCCTGCATAGGAACTATCGAATCACCTATTTTAAGTGATTCATCAGATTTTACTATGATATCAAGACTTTTTTCCACCCCATATTTTGTTTTACGCTTTTGCGTAAGTATTTGAAGCTCTTTATCTTTTTCCAGCTTGTTGTAGTCTATTACAGGCTGAGATTTTATAGGAACATGAACTTTTTCCGACAAGTTTTTTTCAACAGGCCCGCTGAGTTTCCTCTGCATTAAAAATAAGCCTGCCGCAGCAACGGCACAGATTATGATAATAACGGCAATCTTTTTTGATAGGGCTACATTTTTTTTAGGCATGATTTTTCTGTTGTGATTATAAATTTAACGGGATTCTATTTTGAACTAATGATCTTGCTGTCTCCGAGGAACAAGGTGCTATCGCCTTTTATCGATATTGAAAGATTACGCCTTAACTCAAGGTCAATTATTTCTTTTCTTTTATTATTCAGAAGATAGTCAGCTACCTCAACAGGGACTATGCCCGTTACTTTGGAAATATCTTGTTTTAGAGTTTCAATGCTAAGTTTTCTCAAGAAAGCAAGAGCCAAGGTTTCAGGAGATGGAGTCATGCCTTTTCCATGGCAATATCTGCAAGCTTCAAAACCGCTGTATGCAATAGATGGCCTGATTCGCTGCCTCGACATTTCAATTAACCCAAATTTAGAAATTTTTCCGACTTTTGTTTTTGCCTTATCTATTTTTAGATGGTTTTTCAACGTTGCTTCTACTTTTGATTTGTGCTTTTGGTCTCTCATGTCAATGAAATCTAATACGACAAGACCGCCAAGATCTCGCAGACGCAGTTGACGGGCAATTTCTTCGGCTGCTTCGATGTTGGTCTGCAAAGCAGTTTCTTCGATAGATTTTTTTTTGGTTGCTTTGCCTGAATTAACATCTATGGCGACTAAAGCTTCGGTTTGTTCTATTACAATTGATCCACCTGATTTCAGGTTAACTCTGTTTTTATATATAGAAGCGATCTGGTCTTCAAGCTGGTATTTTGTAAATATAGGTTTTTCACCTTTATGTAATTTAACAATTTTGGTGTGTTTAGGAGATATGATTTTAATAAAATCTTTAACTTCATGATAAACTGATGCGTTGTCAATAAGAATTTCATTAATATCTGTAGTAAAATAGTCCCTCATGGATCTTAAAACAAGATTTTGTTCTTTAAAAAGAAGCGCTGGAGCGCTTTCCTTCATTATCTGGCTTTTAATATTTTTCCAGAGCCTGGAAAGATAATTCAAATCTTTAGAAAGCTTTGTTTTTGTACAATCTATTCCAGCAGTCCTTACAATGAGCCCAAATCCTTCCGGGATATTAAGTTCGGATATAATTTTTTTTAGACGATTCCGTTCATCTTCATTGTCTATTTTTCGTGAAATTCCCCGCTGTTCACTTCCAGGCATAAAAACCAGGAATCTTCCAGGAAGAGATATAAATGTTGTAAGCATGGCTCCCTTTTTCATGAAGGGGTCTTTTGTTACCTGTACAATCAGTTCCTGCTCTTTCTTAACGATATTTGATATGGAAGATCCTCCGGTATAATTATCCTGAAAGTAATCGCTGTGGATTTCATTCTTCTGAAGAAATCCATGTCGTTCTGCTCCATAATCAACAAATACGGCCTGAAGACTGGGTTCAACACGAGAAATTACTGCTTTGTATATGTTACCGCGTGTAATTTCTTTTGACGCACTTTCGATATGAAATTCCTCAAGTTTAGTGTCAATTACTTTTGCGATTCTGCATTCTTCAGGATCTACTGCATTTATCAGAACCTTACTGATCATAATAATCTTTATCCTTTTTCCTCTTTGGAAAGGAAGATGTTAATGTTATTTTAACAAGCTATTATAAGTATTTTTTGATTGAATATGAAATTGTCAAGTACAAGTCAAACTATTTCTGACCGGTGGTTTTCGTCAGTATTGCTATTTGTATCATATTATGACATGAGGTGATAGAATTTGAGAAAGAAAGAAAGAAAGAAAGGTAGTAATAAAAAATGAATAAAAAATACGATCCAAAAATAATAGAAAATAAATGGCGGATTTACTGGGAAAGTTCAAAGCTTTTTAAGGTTGATGAGGACACGGAAAGGCAAAAGTATTACCTTCTTGAAATGTTTCCCTATCCTTCCGGCAAAATACACATGGGACATGTTAGAAACTATACCATAGGCGATGTCATTGCCAGGTACAAAAAAATGCAGGGATTCAATGTATTGCATCCAATGGGATGGGATGCATTTGGTATGCCGGCAGAAAACGCTGCAATTGCAAACAGATCTCATCCGGCAAAATGGACATATGAAAATATTGATACTATGCGTCGTCAGTTGAAACGTATTGGATTCAGCTACGACTGGGAAAGAGAATTCGCCACTTGCAGACCTGAATATTATAGATGGGAGCAATGGCTGTTCTTAAAGATGTATGAAAAGAAAATGGTTTACAGGAAGGAATCGTTTGTCAACTGGTGTAATTCCTGTCAGACTGTTCTTGCCAACGAGCAGGTTGAGGCCGGTATGTGCTGGAGATGTGGCAATGCTGTTCACCAAAAAAAACTCTGGCAGTGGTTTTTCCGAATTAGCGATTATGCTGAAGACCTTCTGGCTTATTGCGATCATCTTCCGGGCTGGCCTGATAAAGTTATTGCCATGCAAAAAAACTGGATCGGAAAAAGTTTTGGCGCGGAAATTCGTTTTCCTATAGAGAATCCTCCTGATAAAGATAAGCATATATCTGTTTTTACTACGCGGCAGGATACGGTTTTCGGAGCAACATTTATGTGCCTTGCTCCGGAACATCCGCTTGTGCTGAAGCTTTCAGAAGGAACAAAGCAGGAAAAACAGGTAAAAGAATTTATTAAACGAATATCTGTGCAGGACAGGTCGGTCAAGGCCGTTGAAGGTTATGAAAAGGAGGGTGTTTTTACAGGTGCTTATTGTATAAATCCGTTGAGCAAAATAAGAATCCCGGTTTATACAGCCAATTTTGCCCTGATGGAATATGGTACCGGTGCAGTTATGTCTGTTCCTGCGCATGACCAGCGTGATTTTGATTTTGCTAAAAAGTATGGGCTCGACATAATTGTTGTTATAAAACCATATGATTTTAATCTTGATTCTAAAATAATGACGGAAGCTTATACAGATGAAGGAATAATGATTAATTCCGGTCAATTTGACGGAATGAATAACGTAAAAGCGTTAGATGCAATAGCTTCTTTTCTTGAAGATAATGATATCGGGAAAAGAACGGTAAGCTTTAGATTAAGGGATTGGGGAATTTCCAGACAGCGATACTGGGGCGCACCGATTCCCATGATTCACTGCAAAAAATGCGGCATTGTTCCTGTGCCTGAAGAAGATCTTCCAGTAATACTTCCGGAAGATGCTAACCTCCTGGAAGACGGCGGATCACCTCTTTCAAAACTCGAATATTTTGCAAATACCAGGTGTCCCGCATGTGGAGCTTCTGACGCGAAAAGAGAAACCGATACAATGGACACATTTGTAGAGTCTTCCTGGTATTTTGCCAGATATTGCAGCCCTGATTGCAACACCGGCATGTTTGATAAAAAGGCCGTTGAATACTGGATGCCGGTAGACCAGTATATCGGAGGGGTAGAACACGCTGTTTTACATCTTCTGTATTCAAGGTATTTTACACGTGTGCTAAAAGATTTTGGCCTGGTAAGTTTTAAAGAGCCTTTTACAAGGCTGCTTACCCAGGGTATGGTCTGCAAAGAAACTGTTTCATGCCCTGATCACGGCTATCTTTTTCCTGAAGAGGTTGAGGGGAGTGGCGGCAGTTCTGATCGTTTTTGTAAAAAATGCGGCAAGAAAGTTGTGGTGGGTCGTATTGAGAAAATGTCAAAATCAAAAAAGAATGTAATAGATCCGAATATATTGCTTGATAAATATGGTGCGGATACCACGAGACTTTTCTGCCTTTTTGCAGCTCCTCCACAACGTGATCTCGAATGGAGTGAGCAGGGAATCGAAGGCAGCTATCGCTTTCTTAACCGTGTATGGCGTATTGCATCGAACTGCATGGATTACATAAAAGATGTTTCGCCATATTATGGAAGTCCTGACAAGCTTGATGGTGAATTGCGTGATTTATATAGAAAAACACATTATACAATAAAAAAGGTTACCAGAGATATTGAAGATAGGTTTCATTTTAATACAGCTATAAGCGCTGTTATGGAACTTGTGAATGCTATGTCAAGCATTGATCTTCAAAAAAACGGTCATAAAGAGAACTCCGTTGTCAGGTATGCCCTGGAGTCCGTTGTGCTCCTTTTAGCGCCGATAGTTCCTCATTTTGCCGAAGAACTCTGGGAAGTATTGGGAAATGAGTCCAGTAGTATACTTTTAGCTTCATGGCCTGAATACAATAAGGAGGCTCTGTCTAAAGATGACCTTTTAATTGTTGTCCAGGTTAACGGCAAGCTCAGAAGCAGGTTTAATGTAGATGCTGATGCAGATGATAATACCTTAAAAGAAATGGCGCTTTCAGATGAGCGGGTTAAAAAGTTTATAAAGGATAAGCCTCTTAGAAAAATTATAGTTGTAAAGAAAAGGCTGGTTAATATTGTAGTATAACGGTTCACAGTTCACAGTTAACGGTTAAAATGCTTCAGTTGTTGTATAATGCATTGAAAAAGTGTGAACCGACAACCGTAAACCG
>QMMZ01000185.1 GCA_003647525.1 Deltaproteobacteria bacterium
CAGAGAGAATATTATCTCCGCCAGCAAATGGAAGCGATCAAGGAAGAACTTGGCGAAAAAGATGAAACAAGTGTTGAAATTGAAGAATACAAGGCTAAAATTAAAGAAAAAAATCTTCCTAAAGAAGCACTTAAAGAGGCTGAACGAGAAATTGACCGCTTATCACGAATGCACCCTTCTTCTTCCGAATATACTGTGGCATCAACATACCTTGACTGGCTGACATCACTGCCCTGGAATGAAAGCACAAAAGACAAGTTAGATATAAAAAAGGTCAGAAAGATTTTAGATAATGATCATTACGGGCTAAAGAAACCAAAAAAACGTATTATAGAATTTCTGGCGGTACGGAAACTCAAGCCTGAATCAAAAGGCCCTATCCTTTGTCTTGCAGGTCCTCCCGGTACAGGAAAAACATCTCTTGGCCGCTCAATAGCCAGAGCTTTAGGACGCAAATTTCATAGAATCTCACTTGGCGGTGTCAGGGACGAAGCTGAAATCAGAGGACACAGGCGAACCTATGTCGGCGCTCTTCCCGGGCGTATTATACAGGGAATCAGACGCGCTGAGTCAAATAATCCTGTTTTTATGCTGGACGAAATAGACAAGGTCGGAAGTGATTTTCGCGGTGATCCATCTTCGGCACTGCTGGAGGTACTTGATCCGGAGCAAAACTTTTCTTTTTCAGATCATTACCTTGATGTGCCATTTGATCTGTCAAAAGTTATGTTCATAACTACTGCAAATATCTTAGACACAATACCTCCGGCTCTTCGAGACAGAATGGAGGTCCTGCATCTGCTGGGCTATACTCTGGATGAAAAAATTAAAATCGCAAACCGTTTTCTCATACCTCGTCAACGCGAAGCACATGGTCTCAATTTATCTCAAATATCTTTCACAAATGCTTCAATAAAAAATATAATCACAGGCTACACAAGGGAAGCGGGTTTAAGAAATCTTGAACGTGAAATTGCAACCATCTGCCGCGGTGTAGCAACTCAAATTGTTGCAGGAGAAGCAAAATCAGTAAAAATCAATATAAAAGATGTTTACAAATTTCTCGGTCCTGTGCATTTTGCCTCTGAAGCCAGGGCAAGGCCATCGAAACCGGGTATAGCTATGGGGCTTGCATGGACAATGAATGGCGGCGAATTACTCTTTATCGAAGCTACATCCATGAAAGGGAAAAAGGGCATTACCTTAACCGGTCAGCTCGGGGATGTTATGAAAGAATCCGCAACAGCGGCTTTGAGTTTCATCCGTGCAAATGCTTCTAAAATAGGAATCTCCGAAAATTTTTTTGATAAAATTGATATACATATACACATACCGGCAGGAGGCATACCTAAAGACGGCCCTTCTGCCGGTGTCACCATACTTACAGCCCTTGTATCTCTTCTGACCAATAAAACAATAAAAAAAGATCTTGCCATGACCGGTGAAATTACCCTGAGAGGCCGGGTACTGCCGGTTGGAGGGATAAAAGAAAAAGTTCTTGCCGCCCATCATGCAGGGATAAAAAGCATTATCATGCCAAAGTGGAACGAAAAAGATTTAGAAGAAGATATACCGGAAAAGGTAAAAAAAGAGATTCAATTCCACTTTGTTGATGAAATGATGGAAGTACTGAAAATTGCTATAGGAAAGTAACCAAATGACCTTAAAATCTTTCGTTACTTTCCTTGCTGTTTTCGCTTTTATCCTTTTCTTATTCCACGGATGTGCCACAGTAAAATCACCTCCTGTTGAATCAAAAACTTCCCCGACATTCAGGCCTTACAAAGTAATGGGCAAGTGGTATCAGCCGCTGCATGACGCAAAGGATTTCGTGCAGGTTGGAAAAGCATCCTGGTATGGCAAGAAATTTCATGGCAGAAAAACCGCAAACGGTGAAATTTATGATATGTATGCCGTCTCTGCCGCGCATAAAACTCTGCCGATTGGGACATATGTAAGGGTGCACAATCTACATAACAATAAAAAAATCGAGGTCAGAATCAATGACCGCGGGCCCTTTGTCCGCGGCAGAATAATTGATCTTTCCTATGCTGCGGCAAAAAAAATTGGTATAGTTGGCCCAGGTACGGCTAAGGTCAAAGTCGTAGCCCTGGGTGTTGCCGGAGAATCTGAACCCAAAACCGATAAACGCCGGACTTATGTCCCTGTGAACTATTATGCAGGAAATTTTACATTTCAAGTCGGAGCATTCTGCGACCGGCAAAATGCTGAAAGGTTCAGGGGAAAACTTGCTCAACAATACAAAAATGCTCACATAACAACTTATGACGGCAGTGATGCGATCTACTACAGAGTACGGCTTGGGAAGTGCTCAAATCTTGAGCAGGCAGCAGAGTATGAAAAATATCTTAATGACAACGGATTTAATGACGCATTTATTGTTGCGGAATAGCTGAATGGAGTTAAAAAATTGTTGAAAAATGTAGTTTTTCTGGACAGGGACGGCGTTATAAACAGGGATTCTCCTGATTACATAAAGAGCTGGGCGGAATTTAAGTTTATCCCCGGCAGTATTGATGCGATAAAACTTCTTAACTTAAACGGCTTTGTCGTTATCATAATTACAAACCAGTCGGTTATAAACCGAAACATGGTATCATTAGATGGCCTTGAATATATTCATTCCAGGATGAAGTCAGCGTTTAAGTCAGGCGGAGGAGAGATAAAAGACATATTTTACTGCCCTCATATCCCCGAAGACAGATGCGACTGCCGCAAACCAGAGCCTGGATTGATTCACAGAGCAAAAAAAACATACCATATTGATCTTGCAAATTCTGTTATGGTAGGCGACAGCGTAAAGGATATTATGTGCGCCCGCAATGCAGGATGCGGTCACAGTATTCTGGTAAAAACAGGAAACGGGGTTGATGCTGAAAAAATCCTTGCACAAAAAAAGATTTTTCCTGACCACGTGGCTGAAGATCTTTTAGATGCAGCCAAATGGATAGTGAATACTGAAAATTGAATACATCCCTTCCCTTAACCGTCCTTGAAGGCAAGCTCGAACAAATTACATATTTTAACAAAGAAACCCTTTATATTATTGCAAAATTAAAACCAGGCAACACAAATAATCTTGTTACAATTGTAGGTTTCATGGGAGGAGTAAGTCCGGGCGAAGCGCTGAAAATAATGGGAGAGTGGGAAACCCATCCCAAATACGGAGAGCAGTTCAGAATCAAATCATATGATGTAACTCTGCCAGCATCTGTTGAAGGAATAAGAAATTACCTTAAATCAGGTATGATTAAGGGAATAGGCCGTTTGATGGCAGCCAGATTGGTGAAGCGCTTTGGAGCCGACACCCTGAATGTAATAGAGAACTGCCAGGAAAAACTGCTTGAAGTAGAAGGAATAGGAAAAACAAAAGCAGCCTCTATCAGCAATGCATGGAAAGATCATCATGCAATAAGAAGTTTAATGCAGTTCCTTCAGGAAGCTGGAGTAAAAACCTCATATTCCGCTATACTGCTCAAGGAATACGGCCTGGATGCTCTGAACATAATAAAAAGCAATCCCTATTGCCTGGCAAACGACATTCCAGGTATTGGTTTTTATATGGCAGACGCAATAGCGCTTAAGCTTGGAAAATTAGAAAATAAACCGGAAAGGGCCAGAGCATGCATTATCCATCTTATGCAGCAATTTTCAAATGAAGGCCATGTTTTCGCTTATCTGGATCAACTGACTGCACGCTGTAAAAATCTTTTTCAAATAGAATCTAAAGCAGCCGAACAAGCAATAGAAGATCTTTCAGCTTCCGGCGATCTAATTATTGAAAACAAAGCAGAAATCCCAGATAAAAAAAAAGATAAAAAAGCCGTTTATTTGAAAGCCCTTCACCAGGCAGAAGCAGGTCTTGCAAACAGGCTTAAAGCCCTTTTATCCGTTCCTGTTGTACCTCAGGGAATAGACACGGAACAAATATCAAATGAAGTTCTGAAAAAACTGGCCATAAAGCTTTCAGAAGAACAGCTTAATGTTCTGGAAAAAATATTCTCTCATCGGGCGGTAATCATTACAGGAGGCCCTGGAACCGGAAAAACAACCCTGATCAGGTCGATTAATGCCGTATTTAAAGCTCTTGGAAAACAGATCAGCCTTGCTGCCCCTACAGGACGCGCGGCAAGGCGGCTGGCGGAATTAACACACAAAAATGCAAAGACTATTCACAGGCTTCTGGGATATAATTTTAAAGATAATCTTTTCGACAAAAACCAGAACAACCCTCTTGATGCAGACGCAGTAATCATTGATGAAGCCTCAATGGTGGATATATATTTGATGTTTCATCTGCTGAATTCAATTCCCATGACTTCAATGCTCATAATGGTTGGAGATGTTTTTCAACTCCCATCCGTCGGCCCGGGCAATGTGCTTGACGACATGATCAAATCAAACATTATACCGGTTTTCTATCTTAAGAAAATCTTCAGACAGGCCAGGGAAAGCTCTATTGTTCTCAATGCCCACAGGGTGCTAAAGGGTGAATTCCCTTTACTCAAACATACAAATGAACCAGCCGACCTTTCTGAATTTTACTTCATAGAACAGAACAATCCTGAAAAAGTTGTCTCTACAATTGTTGAACTGTGTACAATGGCCATACCTGAACGCTTTGGCTTTGATCCTGTCAAGGAGGTTCAGGTTCTGACCCCAATGCACAAGGGCGTGACAGGCACAATTAATCTCAATCAAGTGCTGCAAAAGGTATTAAACCCTGTCACGATTAATGCTGCAAATAATTCTTTTAAACCCGGCGACAAGGTAATGCACCTGAAAAACAACTATCAGAAAGAAGTCTTTAATGGAGATATAGGTACTGTAATATCCATTGACAGTAAAAAAGAGGAACTTTCAGTTGACTTTTATGGAAGGGCGGTAAGTTATGATTTTACGGAAACGGGTGAATTATCTCTCGCCTATGCCATATCGGTACACAAGTCACAGGGTTCGGAATATCCCGCAGTAATTATACCTCTAATGACACAGCATTATGCTCTGCTACAGAGGAACCTTTTATACACTGCTATTACAAGAGGAGAAAAGCTGGTAATCTTGATCGGCATGAAAAAAGCGCTGGACATCGCACTGAAAAACGACAGGCCCCGTCAGCGTCTTTCCATGCTTGCAGACAGGCTGTCAACATATAGACTTTCAGATAAATAATTTCACTGTGTTATCAGTCGTCGACGTATAACTAATACGCCTTCCTCCTTCTGGCCTTGTGAAATTAATTATCTGAAAGTCTATAGTAAATTGTAGATCCTGGTGTTTTATACCCTTGACAAGATCAAACTGTTTTTGTAGAGTTATTACCGGTGAG